>NZ_JBSHBW010000010.1:0-217444 GCF_053612185.1 Streptomyces sp. NPDC054757 | reverse complement strand
CAAGGGCCCAGACGAGAATTTCCTCGTCTGGGCCCTTGGGTCGTTTGATCGAGAGTTATTGTGGTCCCATTTCTGGAAAACGCCGGAAGCTCACATCAACTCGATGTTAGCCATGAGTCAATCCGGAATCGATTCCGCAATATCGAACGCAGAGCTTCCATCTTCGATGACCAGGTGGAACGAATAGGAGTCGTCACACATTGCAAATTCCACCGATTGCGGCATTAGGCCCCGAAACCAGGCCGCAACACTTGCCGCTCCACGAAGTTCACCGTCGATGTAGAAGCATGTTCCCTCCTTGTTGAGCCACGCCTCCACCTCACCATCGCCGATACGGCAAGTCCACCGAAGACCTCTCCCGTCGAGCCCGGCATCCGAAGGAGTGGGCTCTTGAATCTCTGCGTTCGGCCAGTCACGCAGAAGGGCTCGGGTCAGCTCTCCTTGCTCGACGTGCCACTCGGCATCCTCGTCACCTGCGAAGACAAGGTACGTCACACCGCCACCTCACCCCTTCTGCCTCACGGAACCACTGAGACTGTACCGGGCACACCATACTTGCTCATCATTCCTTCGAAGTACGGCACCGCAGAACTCGAGTTGGTTATGATCCGGAGATTCGTGTATGGATTACCACTATCGTCAATGACAGCCGCGTAGCGCCGCATCTCATTGCCGATATCGGCATCAATAAAACCTTGCACCCTAGCATTCTTGATGCCCGGAGGGATGAATGGACTTGATTTTCCGCTAACGAATTTGGCATCGAGAATGGAGTCGCCTTCAACTCCATCCGCCCAAATCCTCTCACCTCCGCCATGCAGGCGCACTTCAATCATTCCTGTGGTGGACATCTGGTAATCGCGACTTGCACCCTTGCCGACAGCAACCCTTAGATCGCTACCACCACAAGTGTTATGCACGAGTACCGGTGTCGTCCCCGCCACGACATAGTACGTGTGGAGTTGAGCGATCGTGAGGTTGTAGGTGCGGGCGTGCTTGCTGAACTGATGCTTTGCCTGCACGGCTACGGTTGAGCCGTCCCTGGCCAGCAGGGTCATGCCTGGCTTGAGGGTTCCGGCCTGTATCCAGTGGTGTGCGGAGGGGCTCCAGAAGGGGTGTGTGGAGGTGGCGGTCAGTTTTGCCTTGCCGTGCTTGGTCTTGATGGTCAGTTCGTCGAAGTGCTTGTAGCCCTCGGTAATGATGAGTGCGGTGACTTTGCGCTTCGCGGACTTCCCGGTTTCGGGGTCTGTGGCCTGGACCTTGTCCCCGACTTTGATCTTTTCGATATTTTCCTTCGAGCCGTCCGCCATCAGGACCTTGGTGCCGGCCAGGAAGCACTGGGGAGGTGCATCGGTTCCCGATGCACCTGTGGCAGGCCCGTCTGATGCGGCGGCTTCGCTGGTTGCTGCCTTGGCGTGTTCCTGGCTGTCGGCGGGCCTGGATGCGGCAGGCGCCTTCCCATCGGACTTTGCCGCGCCGGCTGCCGCTTCCTTGCCTGCACCGGCTGCACCGCCGGCATCTGCGGTCTCGCCATGCGGTCTGTCATCGCGGCCGACTTCGCCGATCGGATCGTCCTCCGCGCCTGATCCGCAGTCGCCGAACAGTGATCCGCAGACCGTTGTGAAGGCCGAGGCACCGCCTGCGGCACATGCCGGACTGGCGAGGCCGCCGGACTCCACGGCGCATCCGCCCACCGCGATCACCACGACGGAAACAACAGCGGCCGTTGCTATCGACTCCGTAGTGTCCTTGAACAAACGCTTTGCGTAACCCCAACCGTGCGAGTTCGAGGGCGGTGTGTAGTGCGGGCTACCTACACAGGCGTCGTAGACCTGAGTGCAGGGAGGCTCCCATCCGTTCCCTTCCGGCCCGCCGGTTGCTCCTACGCCGCTACCTGCGGGGGTGTACATCTGCAGCAGACCGCTGGGGTCGGAGCTGGTGGTGGGGTTGTCTCCGGAGTAGGTGTAGCCGCCCATTTGGTTGGGGTCGCCGGCTTCGAAGACGGGGTCGGGGCTGAGGAAGCGGCCAGTGGTGGCGTCGTAGTTGCGTGCGCCGAGAAGGTTGAGGCCTGTGGTGGTGTCGGTGGGCTGGCCCAGGAAGCCCCGGTTTTCGTCTGCGGAGACCCAACTGGTGGGCTGCGTGCCGCGTGCATTGCCGTACGGGTCGAAGGCCCGGCGGGTGACGGCCGAGGTGGAGGCGTTGACAGCAGTGGTGGCGGTGCCCTGAGCGTTGGCGATCTGGTAGGTCACGCTACCGGTGGAGGTGCGGGTGATGGTGGTGCTGTCCGGGCCGGTGTAGTTGCGCAGGCCGGTCCAGGTTTTGGCGGTGACGTTCAGGGTGATCTGTTCGGTACCGCCGAAGAGATACAGGACGCGGGTTTTGTCCGCGCTGCCGACTGCACTGGTCTGCTCGAGGAGCTGGCCGTTGGCGTCGTAGAGGTACTTGCTGGTGTTGGTGGTGGCGCCGGTGGGGGTGGTGACGGTGGCTGTGCGGCCTTCGGCGTCATAGGTGACGCTCTGGATCTGGCCTGCGGGTATAGCTCCGGTGGTGGCGTTGTTCCACTTCTGGCCGGCACTGCCGCAGGTCGCGAGGGTGAGCTGGGTGCGGACGTTGGCGCTGGCGCCCGGGTCGGTCAGGCACATCGCCGTGTTGGCGCTGCTGACCAGGGTTCCACCGGTGGTGACCTTCCACTTCTGGGTGGCATCCGCGCCGCAGGTGTCGAGGACGACATGGGTGCCGGCGGCCGTGGCGTTGCCTGTGGTGTCCAGGCAGGCGCCCTTCACCTTGACGGTGCCGTCAGTGCCGATGGTCCAGTTCTGCCCGATGGTGGCATTGCAGGCGTAGGTGCGGACCACGGTGCCGGGTGTGACAGCGCCTCCGGCGTCGTCCATGCAGAGTGTGCCGCCGCCGGTGAGGGCGAAGCCGGTGCGCAACGGACCGGAACTGACGTTTTTGCGGGTGATGGTGTCGCCGGCGTTGGCGTTGTTGTGGGACGGGTCGGTGTAGGTGGGGGTCTGCGTTGTGGTGCCGGTGGCGGGGTTGCTGGTAGTGGTGGCCCCGGCCTGGTTGGGCAGGGTGGCCGCGGTGGTGCTGTCGGTGCCGGTGTAGGCGACGGTCTGTGTGGTGTCGTTGAGCGCGTTGCCGGTGGTGTCGTGGTTCACCATGCCGGTGCGGTCGCCGAGCTGGTCGTAGGTGTAGCTCTGCCAGTAGGCGGCAGGACCGCCGACCGTGCTGGTCGTGACCGGGGTTGCTCCATTGGTCTGGACACGGCTGGTGGTGCAGCCGCCGACGGATCCGACCGGGGAGCTGGTGGGGCTGGTGATGCCTGCTGTGTCCGTCCATGCCTCGGTCAGGCGTTGGAAGGAGTCGTAGGCGAAGCACTGGGTGTCGTGGGTGGTGTTGTCCTGCAGGTCGTCGATCGCTGTGATGTCGCCGGCGCGGTTGTAGCGGTAGTTGACGACGTCCACTGCGTTGCTCTGGGTCTGCATCATGCTGCTGGTCTGGGTGACCGAGCCGGTGGTGTCGTCGTACTGGGCGAAGGTGGCTGTCTCCTTGCCGACTGACCCGTAGTTGGCCTGTTTGATCCGGCCGAACGGGTCGTGGACGGCAATGTCCAGGTAGGCGGGGGTGTTGGCGGCGTTGATATAGCCGCCGAAGCTGTCGAGATTGCCTTGCTGGGTGTACCCGTAGTCCACGTCCTCGGCCGGCAGGTTGCCGTCGGCTTGGTAGTGGGTGGTGGACAGCTTCCCTGTGTTGGGCGTGTATGCGGCCGTGTTCGTGTAGGTGACGTTGCCGCTGCTGGGCGCGGTGTTCTGTCCGGCGGCGGCGAATCCGTCAGCAGCCGGGACCGTAACGGTCGAACCGGTGGGCTGGTATGCGGTGTTGTAGCCGGTGACGGCCTGGGTGTATGCCTTGCCGGAGCTTCCGCTGCCGCCGACGTAGCGGGTGGAGGAGGTGGGGTATCCCTTGGCTGGAGTGTCGTAAGTCCATGCACCCAGTTGCGTGCTGGCATCGGGAGAGGACGACCAGGCGCCCGCGTATTCAGCGGTCTTTCGGTTGTCCCAGTCGTACGCATACGACAGCTTTTGCCCGCGCGGGTCGGTGCTCTGCAGCAGGTTGCCCGCCACGTCGTACTTGTCGAAGGTGGTGGTACCGGTGTTCGGGTCGCTCTGCGTGGTCTTCTGGCCCAGCAAGTTGTAGCTGTAGGACCAGGCGTTTCCCGCGTTGTCCTTGATCGTGGAGACGCCGCCGGCGGGGGTGTAGGTGTAGCTGGTGGTGGCGTCCGCTGCGGGTACGGCTCCTGACTTGCCCTTCTGCCACAAGATCGTGGTCGCGTTGGCAGCCACGATGACGAGGGTGGAAGTGGTACGGAGCCGCAGGGTGGATCCGACGGTGGGGGCGATGTTCGTGGACATGAGCACCGCACCTGCGGTGCTGTAGATGACCAGGTTTCCGTCGGTGCCGAACTTGGCATAGGCGCCCGGGTTCCCGCTGGTTGCGCTGGACCAGATCGTCGCCCCCGTTGCCAGGGCGCTGAACACCAGGTTCCCGTCGCCCTGCATGGTCAGCCGCACGCTGCTGGAGGTGAGCGAGGTACCGGAGGGGATCACCTGGCCACCGGTCAGGATCACAGTGGAGCCGGTGTTCTTCACGACGCTGCGGGTCTTCTGTCCGAGCGCGTTGGTGAAGGTGGCGGTGGAGCGGCCCCCTGCCGGAGCGGTGGTGTCGGTTTCATCGGCGCCGGGGTAGCTGGTGGTGGTGGACCACTGTTTGACGGCCTGGTGCCACAGAGTGCTCGCCAGGGAGCGGCCCTGGCCGTCGTAGGAGGTGGTGGTCTCCGACGGGATCTCGTTCTCGTTGGCCGCGAACAGGGCGGTCGAGGGGTCGCCGGTCGGTTCGGAGTACGGGGCGTAGGAGGCGCTCGGCCAGCCGTGCGAGTCGTAGAACGTGTCGGAGATGATGCGCCCGGCAGCGACGTCGCCGTTCGCGGTCGACTGGGTCTGTCGTGGTTGCAGCATCCCGTCGTAAATGGAGATATCGGTGGAGTAACTGCCGTCTTCACGGAGGGTCTTGGTGGTGACCGAGGTCGGTGCTCCGGGCTGGGTGATGGTGCCGCCCGGGGCCGCGACCGCACCGGGGTTGATGGAGTAGGCGAAGGTCTTGTCGGCGCTCTGGCCTCCCGCCTTGTCACGGCCGGGAAGCCAGACCGCGGTGCGGCGTCCGAGCGCGTCGTACGTCATGTCGGTCTTGCGGCCGTTCGCGTCGACGTTCTCCAGGGGCAGCCCGCGCAGCGGATCTACGGTGGAAGTGACCTTCCAGTTCTTGGTGTTCAGGGAGGCGGTGGAGGTGGCGTTCGTGTTACTGCGGCCGGCACTCCATGCAGGAGTGAAGTCGGTGTGGGTGTTCTGCCCGGCTGCATTCGCGGCGTCGGTGATCCGTCCCGCCCCGTCGTACTTCATGGCAGCGGTGGTCTGCCAGTTCTCCGTGGTGCCGGTGTAGCCGGAGGCGATCTGTGTCTGTGTCACCTGACCTGAGGCGGACGTCTGCCCGAAGGCGCCCAGGTTGGTCAATACGCCGTCACCTGTGTAGCTGCCCTTGTAATAGATCTTCTTGTCGGAGAGCAGAGTGGTGGGCGTGACGGCAGTTCCGCAGGCTCCGCTGACCACGGTGACCTGGTCCGGGTAGTCGAGCATCACCGTGTTGGCGGGGGGCGCGGCGTATGCGGTGGTGGCGCATGTCTCCTGGGACGGTGTGCTGACATCTCCGTGGGCATCGACGGTCGCGACGCGTCCCTGAGCGTCATAGTTGGTGTCGGTGCGGGAGTGTCGCCAGGTGCCGTTGGCGAGGAGTTCGTACGAGTGCGCCTGGGTGCTCCTGGGCCGGTGGGCTGTCAGATCAGGGAGCGTGGAGAGCGGTTGTTTGGTCTCGCCCGGGTTGTCGTCCTGTGTCCAGGCGGACCAAGGATGCTGGACGGCGGTCTCCGTGGCGGTGAAGGCAAAGGGACCATTGACGTTGACGGCGTTTACGGTGCCGCCGGCGGCCGTGTAGTTGTCGGCCTCCAGGACGAGGCCGGCCAGTTGATTGGCGTCGGTGACGCTCTCGACGGTGTTGCCGCCGACCTTGGCGTCCACGCTGACCGAACGGCGGGTGGACTTGTCGGCCTGGTAGTCGCCGTCCATGCCCTGCAGATACGTGGTGGTCTGCCGGGTGACCGGCTCAGGTGCCTTACCAGTCTCAACGGTGACGGTGCGAAAGCCACGGAACTGGTCCCAGGTGCGGTACTCGTCGTCCGTCTGGACCGAGTCGTCTCGGTGCCAGGCGGCACCCGTATAGCTGTAGGTGGACAGCTGGCTTTCCGAGCCGGCGGGGATCTTCGAGGTGTTGGGGTTGTACTGGGAGGCGATCGTCAGGTCGGAGACATTGACCGTGTGCACGGTGGTTTTGTTGAACCAGTCCGCGATCGGCTTCGAGGCTCCGGGAACGGTCCAGTACACCGGGTAGCAGGAGTTGGTGTTGGAGTCGGCTGCCTTGATGGACAGCGTTTTGCCTGCGCACGGGTTGAGGTTGTAGTCGACGGCGATACCTTCGCCGGTTTCCGTCTGGACCGTGGAGATGCGCGGACGGTAGAGCGGGGGCGCGGACGGTGAGACGTCGTTGACCCGGTTGTCGATCTCGGTTCCGGTGAAGGAGACCTGGTTCAGGGTGAGGTCGCTGTTGCCGTTGTTGTAGGTGCCCTTGCCGGTGTGAGTGATCGACTGCAGCCACATCACGGCCTGCAGGGATCCGGCGTCCTTCGGGTCGACTGTGGTACCTGTGACCGGATCGACCGAGCCGCCCGCGTCGGAGTAGGTCTGCCCGAGCTTGTAGCTGTCCACCGGCAGCAACTTGTCCGTGCCCGAGTCTTTGACGTGGACCTTGGTGGTGATGGTGTCCAGGCGAGTAGTGGACCAGAAGCTCGGCCCTGCATCGAAGCAGACGTTCTCCGGGATGGAGGTCGACCCGGCGGGCAGGTGGGTGCTGTCGCTCGCGTCGCAGTTCTGGTCGTAGGGAACATCGGGCCAGTGGGGGGCCGTGGAGTCCTTGAGGTTGCCGGCGGAGCAGTCGGTGAAGGAGGACGTGGCCTTGCAGCGCTGGGAAGAAGTGAAATCCACCTCTCCGGCTGGGGTGTGCCCCGCCTTCTCGTCATCCAGGGTGTAGCCGTAGGCGATGGAGGCAAGGGTGCCGCCACGGGTGTAGGAGCTCAGCGTGCCGTCGTCACCGGTCGCCGCCTGGCCTGCGCCGAGGTCGTAGTAGTTGGTCTCGGTCGTGTAGTCGTAGCGCTGAACGAAGCCGGTCGGGGTGACGGCGAAGTCGAGGTTCCAGCGCCAGCCCTCGGGCTTGTCGCACTGCGATGCCTTGCCCTTTGCGGAGGTGTAGCAGGGGTCGCTGGACTGCGGGTGGAGCACCGGCACACTCCACGCGGAGTGGGTGGAGGCGTCCGTCGGCGAGGAGGACTGTGCCAGGCCCGATGTTCCGGGGCCGGTCGGAGCGTGGTCGGCGCCGAAGTAGGCGGCTGCGCCGTCGGTGGTCAGGACGCGGTAGTAGACGCCGTCGTGCAGGCCGTTGGCCGCGCCGGACAGCTCCTGAACCAGGGTTCCGTCATCGCCCTGGAGCTTCCACTCCTGGATCTCGCCCGGGACGCCGGAGCTCGTTGTGGGTACCAGGACACCGGAGTGGGATCCGAAGGAAATGGTGGCGTTGTCACCGCCCCAGCACTCGTCCCCCGACCCCTTGGCGATCTTGTTGCCACTGCTGTCCAGCAGGCTTCCGCAGGGGCGGTAGCTGCGCTCGATGGAGCCGGGCTGGTAACTCCAGCCGTCTCCCAGCCATCCCGACTGGGAGTTGCGGGCCGAGGTCTCACCGTCCACGGACTGCGAGTCGTAGGACAAGCCCACCGTAGGAGCGTTGCCGCCTATCGCCGCTGGCACCGCGATCGGGTAGGAGTAAGTGAAGGAGCCGGTGCCTGACGCCTGCCAGGTCCCCGAGGGGTTCAGGGAGGTCGCACCGTAGTTGCCCTGCGAGCCGGAGCTGCCCGAGGTCACGGCGAGGGCGGTGGTCGCAGTGTCGGCCGACATGGCCGATGCCGACAGGCCGCGACTGGTCGCGTCAGCTTTCGGTGAGCCGACGGGGATGGTCGCTGTCAGCTGGCCCGCCCCGGCCCGGTTGGTGAACCCGAGCGGGGTCCGCGTCTGGCACTCCGCCAGCTGCGGGGTCGTCAACGCGCAAGCGGGAACCCGCATCAGCTGGAGGCGGGATCCGAAGCCACCGCCATACGCCTTCGCCAGCTGGTTGTAGTCGATGACCACCCGGATCCGGTCGCTGTCTGTCATCGCACCGGCCCGGGTGAAGCCCAGCAGCATGCCATTCGCACCGGCCCTCAGCGCCTTGGCGTGCGAGGCAACCTGGATCCGCACCCCGGACGCCCGTGACGGGTGCCGGGCTGCCGGTGCGGATGACACCCACACCGGCAGAGTGCCCGCTTTCACGGGCTTCGTCACCGGGGTAAGGGCCTTCTCAGACGCGGAGTTCGACGCGGCAGGCGACGGCGCGGCTGTCGGCGAAGGCGATCCCTGCCCACCGGTCGCGCTCTGCAATGCCCTTGCTGAGAGTGGGCGGGCGGACGGGTCCGCAGACGTAGCAGGGGTCGAGGCGCTGGTCGTCGGACTGGGCGCCGGACCCGAAGAGCTGGGCGAGTTCCGGGCGCCGGGCGTACCAGAAGGGGTGGGAGTGCTGGTTGCACTGGGAGTGTTCGAGGAGAGCTTGGTTGCCGGTATGCCCTGGGTGAGGGAGACCGTGGACGCACCCGCCTTGGGCCATGTCGGCCGGACCACCTGGTAGTTGCCCAGCGCCTTGTATCCGCGCGGGTGGACCGAGGTCTTCCGGTTCAGCGAGTGGCTGCTCACTGCTGGGGTGGCGGCCAGGGCCTTGGGGCTCCACACGTCGCCCTTGAAGTGATAGTGCCCCGCATTACCGCCGCGGCTGCTGTCACCCCCCATGGGGAAGAGCCCGAAGCCGAGCCCCTGGGCGACAGCCATGGGGGCCAGGAGCGCCAGCACAACGACGGCAACCGTCCAACGACTCAGCCGTCCACCCAGGATGCGGTGTCGCACACTCGCGAACCAGCGCCGTCTGCCGCTCACTCAAACCCCCACGATCAGCGGCCCTGATGGGCCATCACACACGCGGCCACACAGGGTGTGTGATCGAAGGGGAGGCTATTGATGATCGACGACTTGCTCAATAGCCTGTGCTGACGCTGTGACCAGAAGGTGTGCAAACGGTCAGCAAAATGTGTTCGGTTTGTGTAAAGGCCAACGCCGCTGCCACGAGGCAAATCCGGACACCGCGCACACATCCGTCCCGTCCGCCAGGACAGCAGGAGTGGCGCACATCACATCAAGCGCCGCCCGTAGACAGAAGGAAGTTTGCCCTGTGTTGCAGCTATTCGTTCATAAGCGTCCTGGAGGCGCGAAGTTGAGACGGCGCCTGGCGCCACTGCCCGTTCTCGCAGTTCTCCTGCTCGCTCTTCCCAGCGTTCCGGCCGCGGCAGATGACTCCGCCTCGACTGATCCAATGCTGACCGCACAGGCTCAAGCCGTCGCGGCCGGGCAGGACACGCCCGTCGACTCGATGACCAGCCAGATATCCAGCACCGTCGCCAGCCCCGACGGCTCCTTCACCACCACGACCAACCTGATGCCGGTCCGGGTCAAGCATGACGACGTCTGGACGCCGGTAGACGCCACACTCTCCGCCAACACCGACGGCACCTACTCACCGAAGGCCACCCCCAACGACGTTTCCCTGTCCGGCGGCGGCAGTGGTCCGCTGGTCACACTGACCCATGCGGACGGCCACAGCATGGCGTTGACCATGCCCTTCACATTGCCCGCCCCGACCGTGACCGGCGACACCGCCCTGTACACCTCCGTACTCCCGGGCACCGACCTGTCCGTCTCGGTTACCGACCAAGGCGGCTTCAGCGATGTTCTGATCGTCCACGACGCCGCCGCGGCGGCCAACCCGCAGATCAAGAAGCTCACACTGGCTGCCTCCACTCAGGGCCTCACCCTGAACTCCAGCGACTCCGGAGGCATGGAAGCCACCACCTCGGACGGCGCCCTTGACTACAGCAGCCCCCAGCCACTGATGTGGGACTCCAGCACCAGCACGTCGTTCGCCCAATCCTCGACAGCCACAAAGTTTTTGAGGGCGAATACCACTTCCGATGAGCTCGCAGAGTCCGGCGACGATACGGTCTCCTCGACGGCCGGCCCCGGCCCCGGCGCCCAAGTAGCCCCTGTGCCGATGACCACCTCGCCCAGCGCCCTCACGCTGACCCCCGACACCTCGGCACTGACCGGACCGGACGTCCATTACCCCGTATTCCTCGACCCGTACACGAACCCGCACAGCAACACTTCCGGGCACTACGACGAGGTGTACTCCAGCTCCACCTGTTCCAACAGCCCGCAGTACGACAAGGGACAGCCCGGCGGCGAAGGGGTGGGTTACCAGCGCTGGGGCGGCGCCTGCGGCAACGGCATCGAGCGTTCCTACTACGCGATCCCCACCGGCGGCCTGGATCCGTCCATGGTGGTCTCCAAGGCGCTCGTCACGGTCTCATCCACCTACGCGGCGAGCTGGGACTGCTCGCAGAACCAACCGATCACCCTGCACACCACTGGATCGATCAGCAAGAGCACCGACTGGGACAGCAAACCCGGCACCGTCGACGGCTCCTACGCACCAGTCAGCACCAAGATCGCCAGCGCCGCGAATTCCGGCAGCAGTTGCAGCAATCACACGGCCAGCTTCACCGTCACCTCCCAGGCACAGAAGATCGCCGACAACCACAGCACAGCCGACGACTACTGGACCGTCGCGCTGTTCGGCAACGAATCGAGCTCCAGCAGCGACTATCTGCGTATGTCCAGCGTTCTCACCCTGACCACCACCTTCGACATCCCGCCAAGCATTCCGACCAGCCCCCACACCACCCCAACCGCCGCCGGCGCCGACGCCACCTGCGCGACCAATGGCGACGGCTGGATCGGAGCCACCACCTACAGCGACGCCGGCAGCAACATCCAGCTCCACTCCACGGTCAAAACCAACATGACCGGTGAACTCGTCAAAGCGCTTTACCATGTCTGGGACCGCAATGACCTCGATGCCTCAGGCAATGCTGCCGACAAGTCCACCCCCGACAGCGGCTACGTCTCCTCCGGCACAGACGCCGACGTGAAGATCGGGTTCACCCTCGAAGACGGACACGAGTACGGCTGGGATGTCTACGCCCAGGACAACGCTGCAGCACACCTGACCTCTCCCACCAGCGACCACTGCTGGTTCAAGACCGACCTCACCCCGCCCAACACACCCGATTTGGCGCCCAACCAGTCCTTCCCCTCCGTCGGCAGCGGCTCAGCCGACCCGGTGGTCTACGCTGGCCCTGGCAAGACCACCGACTTCACCGTGACCGCCGCCGACGTCACTCCGGCCGACACCTGCAGCCCGGGCGTGTGCCTCGCCAGCGGCGTCGACCACTTCCTGTGGCAGCTCGACAGCCAGCCCACCGCCCTCACGGGCACCAAGGCCGCTGTCACCAGCACCGACACCAAGGGTGTCGCAACCGGCAAAATCACCATCCCGGTCACCCACTGGGGCGTCCATACCCTGTACGTCGCCGCCGTCGACCAGGCGGGCAACCTGTCCCAGACACCCTCCAGTTACTCCTTCAACGCCCCCTGGAACCCCAGCACGAAAATCGGCCCCGGGGACATCACCGGCGACGGCATACCTGACCTGCTCGCCACCAGCAGCACTGGCGACCTCAACCTCGTGCCGGGTAACGCCGACCCCGCTCAGGCCGTCGCCCCCGTCCAGACCGGGCCCCTCACCGGAACCCCACCGCCGATCAACGGACCGGTGACCGTAGCCACCAAGGACGACTCCCCCGACCGCACCGGCTGGAACAACTACCTCATCGCCCACCGCGGCAACCTCCACGGAGGCGACGTCGACGACCTGCTCGCCTACAACAAGCAGACCAACAAGCTCTACACCGTCAAGAACGACCTCGACGCAACCGACGACACCTCGCTCCCCCTCGTCAAGTACTCCACCTACCCCGGCTACATCGGCAAACGTTTCACCGATGTGACCAAGGACGCCTGCGAGACCTCCACCGTCGTCGCCGACGACGCCCGCTGCCGTGCCGCCGGCTACAACAGCACCACATGGGACATCACCCAGCTCATCGCGCCAGGCGACGTATATGACAACAACAACGCCTACCCCGCGGTCGTCACCGTCGAGAACAAGAAGCTGTGGATCTACCAATTCGACGGCGGCCAGCACCTCAAGCACCCCATCCTTCTCGGCGACGGTGACTGGTCCAACCTGACTCTCATCGCCCCCGGGACCGTCGGCGGTATCCTCACGACCGACGTCCAGGGCAATGGGACTGTCACCGGCGGCCGTTCCACCCTGTGGGCCCGCGACAACACCTCGGGAAGCCTCTACAGCTTTCCCCTCAACATCGACCAGAGCAGCCTCGTGCCGCAGCTACTGCATGCCCCCGTCCACACCGCCCTCACCTCGGCCGTGGTCCCCTCCGGCGGTGGCAGCATCTGCCTCGACGACAACCACGCCCTCACCGACAACGGCAACGCCGTTCGCATTTACACCTGCAACGGCACCCCCGCTCAGACCTGGACCCACACCAGCGACGGCGCTCTCCGCGTCGTCGGTAAGTGCCTCGATGTGCCCCAAGGCGCCACCGCCAGCGGAACTCTGCTCCGGCTCTACACCTGCAACGGCACCGCCGCACAGGAGTGGACTGCAGGCGCAACCGGCAGCCTGGTCAACCCCAACTCCGGCCTCTGCCTGGACGACCCCAAGGCCGGCACCGCCAACGGAACCCAGGTACGCATCTACACCTGCAACGGCACCGCCGCTCAGAACTGGACCAGCACTGCCGCACCCGGCTGGGACGCCAACCCGCCCACCGCGCTCTCTCCTGTTCTTGCCCCCGCCCTCTACCCCGGTGTCTCCTCGACCGGAGACGTAAACAGCGTCTCCGGCAACCCGGACGGCAACCCGGACCTCTATGCCGTTGACACCAGCGGACAACTGACGGAGTACACCGGCACAGCTCCCAGCGGTGGCTCTGCATCCTTCGCCGATCCCGTCTCACTGGGGACTGCGTCCGACGCGTCCACCCACTGGTGGAACCTCGACGATGGCACCGGGGCCAGAGCCGCAGACAAGAACGGCGCCCTCGACGTCACAGCGACCGGGGCATACACCTGGGCCGGCGACGCTAGCCGCGGCAAGGTCCTCAGCCTCACCGGCACTACCGGCTACGCTGCAGCCACCGGCCCGGCCGTGGACACCTCCGACAGCTACTCCGTCTCCGCCTGGGTCAAACTCAACTCCCTCACCACCAACAGCACCTTCGTCTCCCAGGCCGGGGGAGACAACAACGCGGCAGGACTCCAGCTGTACTACTCCTCCGGCGACCAGGTCTGGGGCTTTGGACACCGCAGCGACGACACCACCACCGGCACTTGGCGAGCCGTCTACGGCAGCAAAGCCACCACCGGCCGATGGACCCACCTGGTCGGCGTCTACGACGCCACCGCGCAGGAACTTCGCCTCTACGTCAATGGCAAGCTCACAGGCGTCCGCGACTGGACCTACACCCCCTGGAACGCCACCGGCCCCCTCCAGATCGGCCGCACCGTCTCCAACGGCACCTACCTCGAATACGCCGACGGATCCATCAGCGACGTACGCATCTACAACACCGCCCTGCCCGCGGCCGACGCCGCAGCCACAGGCGACAACCCCAAACTCGGCCAACTGAGCTGACTGGCGCGGCCGAAAGAGTGGGCTTGCTCCAGGCTGCTGCCGGAGCAAGCCCACACCCAACGCCGGAACAACGTGGCCGGCCGCTTCGGCACCCGGTGGTGACCGGCGCAGCAGCAGAACCGCGGCTGGGCGGTTTAGCCTGGATCCACCGGCTTGATGTCTGTGGACAGCTTTCCCGGGAACGAGGAAGTGCCTTGTTACTTGTTACTTGCGATGATGGGAGTTCTTGAGGCTTCCAGTGCGCACGATCACGAGGGCACTGAGATGCAGTCGACGCCGTTCAAGTAGAAATCAAACGGAACACATAATCCTCCACGAGATCGCACATGAGTGGATGGATCACGGTACCTCTCTGACGGCCGTCGAAATCGAGCGTTACGTTCCTGAGCGCATCCGGCAAGAAGTGCTTCGTCGTTACCCGTCAGCCCTGATCCAAGCGCGCGTCGACTTCGACAGCCATGAGGAGAAGCAGGCTGAGCTTTCAGCGTCATTGATCAAGCGCCTGACACGTCGCCAGTCTGTTACGGGAGACGACATAATTAGCCTGTTGGAGTATTCGCAGGTCAGGCAACATGTCGCGGTGTCGCGCCCCTTGTCTCCAAGGGGCGCGACACCCCGCCCGTCAGATGTCCCGGAAGATCTCGATCTGCGCGCCCACCGAGTTGAGCCGCTCGGCCAGTTCCTCGTAGCCGCGGTTGATCACGTACACGTTGCGCAGCACCGACGTGCCCTCGGCCGCCATCATCGCCAGCAGCACCACCACTGCGGGTCGCAGCGCCGGCGGGCACATCATCTCGGCCGCGCGCCACCGGGTCGGCCCCTCCACCAGGACCCGGTGCGGGTCGAGGAGTTGCAGCCTGCCGCCCAGCCGGTTGAGGTCCGTCAGATAGATCGCGCGGTTGTCGTAGACCCAGTCGTGGATCAGGGTCTGGCCCTGTGCGACCGCCGCGATGGCCGCGAAGAACGGGACGTTGTCGATGTTGAGCCCGGGGAAGGGCATCGGGTGGATCTTGTCGATCGGCGCTTCGAGCTTGGAGGGCCGCACGGTCAGGTCCACCAGCCGGGTGCGCCCGTTGTCGGCCGCGTACTCGGCGCCGCGGTCGTGGTCGAGACCCATCTCCTCCAGGACCGCGAGTTCGATCTCCATGAACTCGACGGGGACCCGGCGGATCGTCAGCTCCGACTCCGTCACCACGGCGGCGGCGAGCAGACTCATCGCCTCGACCGGGTCCTCGGAGGGGGAGTAGTCGACATCCACATCGATGTCCGGCACCCCGTGCACGGTGAGCGTCGTCGTGCCGACGCCGTCGACGCGTACGCCCAGCGCCTCCAGGAAGAAGCACAGGTCCTGGACCATGTAGTTGGAGGACGCGTTGCGGATGACGGTCACACCGTCGCTGCGCGCCGCCGCGAGCAGCGCGTTCTCGGTCACCGTGTCGCCCCGCTCGGTCAGCACGATCGGGCGGTCGGGGGTGGCGCCCCGCTCCACCTGTGCGTGGTAGAGCCCCTCGGTGGCGGTGATCTCCAGCCCGAAGCGGCGCAGCGCGATCATATGGGGCTCGATGGTGCGGGTGCCCAGGTCGCAGCCGCCCGCGTACGGCAGCTTGAAGCTGTCCAGGCGGTGGAGCAGCGGGCCGAGGAACATGATGATCGACCGGGTGCGCCGCGCGGCCGACGCGTCGATGGCGGCCATGTCCACATCGGAGCCCGGGGCGATCTCCAGGTCCTTGCCGTCGTTGATCCAACGGGTGCGTACACCGATGGAGTTGAGCACCTCAAGGAGGCGGTACACCTCCTCGATGCGCGCGACTCTGCGCAGCACCGTCCGCCCCTTGTTGAGCAACGAGCCGCAGAGCAGCGCCACACAGGCGTTCTTGCTCGTCTTGACGTCGATCGCGCCGGAGAGCCGGCGTCCGCCGACCACCCGCAGATGCATCGGACCGGCGTAGCCCAGCGAGACGATCTCGCTGTCGAGTGCCTCGCCGATACGGGCGATCATCTCAAGGCTGATGTTCTGGTTTCCGCGTTCGATGCGGTTCACGGCGCTCTGGCTTGTGGCGAGCGCATCGGCCAGCTGAGTCTGTGTCCAGCCCCGGTGCTGACGGGCGTCACGGATGAGCTTGCCGATGCGTACGAGGTAGTCATCTGCCATGCGCCAGACGCTATCTCACATATGAGATGCCGACTCTTCCGGGTGGGCCATTGGAGTGATGGCGAGATGGCGGGCGGGATGGCGGTGGGGGTTCCGGGTGAGGTGGCGCGGGCCGCGGACCGGTCACGATCCGGCCCCGCTCCGCCCCCGCTCCGGTTGTGGTCCGCCCCTGCGGTGACCCTCGCCGCAAGCGGCCGCGCGGGTGTTCCTGCCGCGCCGGGCGGGGTAGGCGGCTGGGGCGGACGCGCCAGGCCCCCGAGGAGCCCGCCGCCGTCCCGCGCGAAGGGCAGGCGCCGAAGCCGCCCCTGCCGCGCGGTGGGCGGTGACGGGCAGCCCCGCATGACCTCCGCGCGGACGTGTACTAGAGTTATCTCGACATCGAGATATCTGCCGAGGCGCATCGCGGCCGTCACTCGGTAAGGGTTACCTAACTAATCCTCACTGTAGCGGATGGCCGGGCAGCCGAAGGCGGCACCACGCGGCGCCGGCCGCAGATGAGGCGCGGCGCGGCAGAACGCGCACTTTGATGAAGGAGACTGTCGTGTCGGCGAACAGCTTCGACGCCCGCAGCACGCTGCGCGTGGGCGACGAGTCGTACGAGATCTTCAAGCTGGACAAGGTCGAGGGCTCCGCGCGCCTCCCTTACAGCCTGAAGGTGCTGCTGGAGAACCTGCTGCGTACCGAGGACGGCGCGAACATCACCGCCGACCACATCCGGGCGCTGGGCGGCTGGGACTCGCAGGCCCAGCCGAGCCGGGAGATCCAGTTCACGCCGGCCCGCGTGATCATGCAGGACTTCACCGGTGTGCCCTGCGTGGTCGACCTCGCCACCATGCGTGAGGCCGTGAAGGAGCTCGGCGGGGACGCCGACAAGATCAACCCGCTGGCCCCGGCCGAGCTGGTCATCGACCACTCCGTCATCGCCGACAAGTTCGGCACGACGGACTCCTTCACGCAGAACGTCGAGCTGGAGTACGGCCGCAACAAGGAGCGCTACCAGTTCCTGCGCTGGGGCCAGACCGCCTTCGACGAGTTCAAGGTCGTCCCGCCGGGCACCGGCATCGTCCACCAGGTGAACATCGAGCACCTGGCCCGCACCGTCATGGTCCGCAACGGCCAGGCGTACCCCGACACCCTCGTCGGCACCGACTCGCACACCACCATGGTCAACGGCCTGGGCGTGCTGGGCTGGGGCGTCGGCGGTATCGAGGCCGAGGCCGCCATGCTCGGCCAGCCGGTCTCGATGCTCATCCCGCGCGTCGTCGGCTTCAAGCTGACCGGCGAGCTGAACCCGGGCACCACCGCCACCGACCTGGTCCTCACGATCACCGAGATGCTGCGCAAGCACGGCGTCGTCGGCAAGTTCGTCGAGTTCTACGGTGAGGGCGTCGCCGCCACCTCGCTCGCGAACCGCGCCACCATCGGCAACATGTCGCCCGAGTTCGGCTCCACCGCCGCGATCTTCCCGATCGACGCCGAGACGCTGAACTACCTGCGGCTGACCGGCCGTGACGAGAAGCAGGTCGCGCTCGTCGAGGCGTACTCCAAGGAGCAGGGCCTCTGGCTCGACCCGGCCGCCGAGCCCGACTTCTCCGAGAAGCTGGAGCTCGACCTCGCCACGGTCGTCCCCTCCATCGCCGGCCCGAAGCGCCCCCAGGACCGCATCGTCCTCGCCAACGCCAAGGCGCAGTTCGCCCAGGACGTCCGCAACTACGTCTCCGAGGACGAGGAGTCCGGCAAGGAGTCCTTCCCGGCATCCGACGCTCCGGCCACCCACAACGGTGTGCCGAGCCGCCCGACCACGGTCACGGCCCCCGACGGTTCGACGTACGAGATCGACCACGGCGCCGTCACCGTCGCCGCGATCACCTCCTGCACCAACACCTCGAACCCGTACGTGATGGTCGCCGCCGCGCTCGTCGCGAAGAAGGCCGTCGAGAAGGGCCTGACCCGCAAGCCGTGGGTCAAGACCACCCTCGCCCCGGGCTCCAAGGTCGTCACCGACTACTTCGACAAGGCCGGGCTCACCCCGTACCTCGACAAGGTCGGCTTCAACCTCGTCGGCTACGGCTGCACCACCTGCATCGGCAACTCGGGCCCGCTGCCCGATGAGGTCTCCAAGGCCGTCAACGACCACGACCTGGCCGTGACGTCGGTGCTCTCCGGCAACCGCAACTTCGAGGGGCGCATCAACCCCGACGTCAAGATGAACTACCTGGCGTCCCCGCCGCTCGTCGTCGCGTACGCCATCGCGGGCTCCATGAAGGTGGACATCACCAAGGACTCGCTCGGCACCGACCAGGACGGCAACGAGGTCCACCTCAAGGACATCTGGCCCACCGAGGCCGAGGTCAACGACGTCGTGGCGAACACCATCGGCGAGGACATGTTCAACAAGTCCTACCAGGACGTCTTCGCGGGTGACGCCCAGTGGCAGGCGCTGTCCATCCCGACCGGCAACACCTTCGAGTGGGACGCCGAGTCCACCTACGTCCGCAAGCCCCCTTACTTCGAGGGCATGACGATGGATCCCGCCCCGGTCGAGGACATCACCGGCGCCCGGGTCCTCGCCAAGCTGGGCGACTCGGTCACCACCGACCACATCTCCCCGGCCAGCGCCATCAAGGCCGACACCCCGGCCGGCAAGTACCTCACGGAGCACGGCGTCGAGCGCCGCGACTTCAACTCCTACGGCTCGCGCCGTGGTAACCACGAGGTCATGATCCGCGGCACCTTCGCCAACATCCGCCTGCGCAACCAGATCGCGCCGGGCACCGAGGGCGGCTACACCCGCGACTTCACCCAGCCGGACGGGCCGGTGTCGTTCATCTACGACGCCTCCCAGAACTACCAGGCCGCCGGCATCCCGCTGACCGTCCTGGCCGGCAAGGAGTACGGCTCCGGCTCGTCCCGCGACTGGGCGGCCAAGGGCACCGCGCTGCTCGGCGTCCGCACCGTCATCGCCGAGTCGTACGAGCGCATCCACCGCTCGAACCTCATCGGCATGGGCGTCCTGCCGCTCCAGTTCCCGGAGGGCCAGACCGCCGAGTCGCTCGGCCTGAACGGCCAGGAGACCTTCTCCTTCACCGGGGTGACCGAGCTGAACAACGGCACCACGCCCCGTACGGTCAAGGTCACCACCGACACCGGTGTGGAGTTCGACGCGGTCGTCCGTATCGACACCCCCGGTGAGGCGGACTACTACCGCAACGGCGGCATCATGCAGTACGTGCTGCGCAACCTGATCCGCAAGTAGTACGGACGGGCCGCGAGGCCCCGGGTCCACCGAAGGGCCGTACCCCCGCTCCACACCGCGGGGGTACGGCCCTTCTCCGTGCGTCCGGGTTCAGCGGAGGCCGAGCAGATGCTCCATGGCCAGCTGGTCCAGCGCCTCGAAGGCCATGGAGCGCCCGGCGGCCGCCCCCGCGTCGAACTCCTCGTACGCGGAACGGTCCGCCAGCAGCCCCTTGACGCCGTCCGGGGCGGTGGGCAGGGCCAGTTCGTCCAGGCGTGAGGCGGCCAGCGCCTCCCGGACGGCCGGGTCGGCGCGGAAGGCGAGTGCGCGCTCCTTGAGGATCAGATAGTTGCGCATGCAGTTCTTCGCGGACTCCCAGACGCCGTCGAAGCCGTCGGTACGCACCGGCTTGAAGTCGAAGTGGCGCGGACCGTCGTACCCGGCGCTCTCCAACAGGTCGACCAGCCAGAACGCCTGGCGGACGTCACCGGCCCCGAAGCGCAGGTCCTGGTCGTACTTGATGCCGGACTGGCCGTTGAGGTCGATATGGAAGAGCTTGCCCGCCCAGAGCGCCTGGGCGATGGAGTGGGCGGCGTTCAGCCCGGCCATCTGCTCATGGCCCACCTCCGGGTTCACCCCGTACAGCTCCGGGCGCTCCAGCCGGCCGATGAACGCGAGGGCGTGGCCGACGGTGGGCAGCAGGATGTCGCCGCGCGGCTCGTTCGGCTTGGGCTCGATGGCGAAGCGCAGCTCGTACCCCTGCTCCACGACATAGTCGCCGAGCAGGTCGAACGCCTCCTTCATCCGGTCCAGTGCCACCCGGACGTCCTTCGCGGCCCCGGACTCCGCGCCCTCGCGGCCGCCCCAGGCCACATAGGTCCGCGCGCCCACCTCCACCGCGAGGTCGATATTGCGGATGACCTTGCGCAGCGCGAAGCGCCGCACGTCGCGGTCGTTGGAGGTGAAGCCGCCGTCCTTGAAGACGGGGTGCGTGAACAGGTTCGTCGTCGCCATCGGGACCCGCATACCGGTGCGGTCCAGTGCCGCCCTGAAGCGCGCGACCTGTGCCGCGCGCTCGCTCTCCGACGAGCCGAAGGGGATCAGGTCGTCGTCGTGGAACGTCACGCCGTGCGCGCCCAGCTCCGCCAGGCGTTCCACGGACTCGACCGGGTCCAGGGCGGGGCGGGTCGGGTCGCCGAAGGGGTCGTTGCCCTTCCAGCCGACGGTCCACAGCCCGAAGGTGAACCGGTCGGCCGGGGTGGGGGTGAAGCGGTCCGGCATGATCAGCCTCTCTGCCGACGAGGGAGTGAGCGCCCGGCCGCCGTCCAGAGCTGCCAGGTCATTTTGTTTGCTGACAGTACTAATACGCCATGACTCTGGATGTTTCCAGGGTTTCTCCTTGACCGGCCGGAGCTGACCGGGTTGGAGCGCGGCCGACCTGACGTCTGCGGGCTGCACCGGTTCTGATTTGTTGTGTACGTGACCGAAAGGAGAGGCGGGCCCGGAAGTCCCGGACCCGCCCCTCGGTTCACTCCGTCCGGTCGTTCACCGGCTCGTCAGGAGAGCAGTTCCACCTCCGCCAGGGTCGCGGTGCCCGTGCTCACCAGGCGGTACTTCTTGTAGGTGCCCGGGTGGGCCACCGAGAAGACCCGCGTCTGCTTGTCGTAGGAGAACGACTCGTGCGAGCGCTTGTCCAGCGTGGTCCACTTCGTACCGTCGTCGGAGCCCTCCAGCTTCCACCCGGTCGGGGCCTTGGCCCGGTCCGAAGAGGTGAGGGTGTACTGGACGGTCCGCGTCGCCGACTTCACCGGCAGGTCGGCCGAGGTGAACGAGGCGTCCGTCTTCGACGTGTTGTCGAAGAGCGCACCGGAACCGGTGGTCGCGTCCTCGCGCGGCGACGGCACCTTGTCGTCCTTGGTGATGGAGACCGGGGCCGCCTTCTTGCCGGTGCCCCACTTGGACGGCTGCGGGCCCATGGCGAAGTCCAGGGTGCCGCCGTGCTGCAGGACGTCGTTCGGCAGCGCGGTGGAGTTCCACGCCTTGCCGTTCACCTTGAGGCCCTGGACGTAGATGTTCTTGGCGCTGTTCTGCGGCGCCTTGATCACCAGGTCCCTGCCGTTCTCCAGGTGGACGGTGGCCTTGGTGAACTGCGGTGAGCCGATGGCGAATTCGCCGCTGCCCATCACCAGCGGATAGAAGCCGAGCGAGGAGAAGACGTACCAGGCCGACTGTTCGCCGTTGTCCTCGTCGCCGAGGTAGCCCTGCCCGATGTCACTGCCCACGTACAGGCGGCTGAGCACGTCGCGGATTTTCTCCTGCGCCTTCCAGGGCTGCCCGGCCGCGTCGTACATATAGGTGACGTGGTGGGCGGGCTGGTTGCTGTGCCCGTACTGCCCCATCCGCACATCCCGTGCCTCGATCATCTCGTGGATGACGCCACCGTACGAGCCGGTGGTCTCGGGGCCCGCGGTCTGCGGAGTCGCGAAGTAGGTGTCCAGCTTCTTCGCCAGACCCGCCTGGCCGCCGTAGAGGTTGGCCAGACCGCGCGAGTCCTGCGGAGCGGTGAAGGCGTACCCCCAGCCGTCGGTCTCCGTGTAGTCGTAGCCCCAGACCTTCGGGTCGTACTTGTCGGCCGGCAGCCGCCAGCCGCCGTCCGGGGTCCTGCCCTGGAAGAAGCCGACCTCCGGGTCGAAGAGCTTCACATAGTTCTGCGCCCGGTTGAGGAAGTACTCGGACTCCTCCTTGTAGTGCGCCTCGTGGGTCTTCTTGTAGAGCGCCTTGCCCATCTGGGCGATGCCGTAGTCGTTGATGTAGCCCTCCATCGACCACGACATGCCCTCGCCGGTCGCGGTGGAGGCGTAACCGGTGAAGGGCGAGGTGTCCATGCCCTTGCGGCCGACGCCCGAACTCGTCGGGACGACCGTGGCGTTCTTCACGGCCGCCGCGTACGCCGCCTTCGCGTCGAACTTCACGCCCTTGACATAGGCGTCCGCGAACGCCACGTCCGAACTGGTGCCGGTCATCAGATCGGCGTAGCCGGGGGAGGACCAGCGGGCCGTCCAGCCGCCGTCCTTGTACTGCTGGACGAAGCCGTCGACCATCTTCCCCGCCTTCTTCGGGGTGAAGAAGGAGTACGCGGGCCAGGTCGTGCGGTAGGTGTCCCAGAAGCCGTTGTTGACGTACACCGAACCCTTCACGATCTTGGCGCCGGTGTGCGTCGGGGTGTTGTCACCGGCCTTGGCCGAGAAGGGACTCGCGTACTCGGTCTTCGAACCGACCTTCTCCGAGCCCGAGTTCGGGTACAGATACAACCGGTACATGGAGGAGTAGAGCGAGGTCAGCTGGTCGTGGGTGGCGCCCTGCACCTCGATCTTGCCGAGGATCCTGTCCCACTGGGAGCGGGCCTTCGCCTCCGTCCCCGCGAAGGTCGACGACGCCGGGAGCTCCTGGGCGAGGTTGGACTTCGCCTGGGCCACGCCGATCAGAGAGGTGGCGATGCGCAGGGTCACCGTGTGCTTCCTGCCCGGCTTGAAGCGCATATAGCCGGTGACGTTGTCGCCGCCCCCGCCGGTGAGCTTGGAGCTCGCCGTGACCGGGGTGTCGACGGTGCCGTACACGAACATCCGGGTGGCGCCGGTCGAGAGGCCGCTCTTGACGTCCGAGTAGCCGCTGAAGGTGCCGGTCTTCGGGTCGAGCGTGAGGCCGCCGTCGTTGGAGATGTTGTCGAAGATCATGCTGGCGTTGTCACCGGGGTAGGTGAACCGCATCATCGCCGCGTGGTCGGTCGGCGTCATCTCGGCCTTGAGGCCGTTCTCGAAGGTGACCCCGTAGTAGTCGGGCTTCGCGACCTCGTTCTCGTGCTTGAAGGGGAGGGCGCGCTTGGTCCGGGTGGCGTCCGGGGTTCCGGATGCCACCGACGGCATCAGCTGGAAGGTCTGCCGGTCGCCCATCCACGGGCTCGGCTCATGGCTGGCGCTGAAGGCCTGGAGGGTGGGCAGATTGTCGGCGTTGTTGCCGTTCGCATAGTTGTAGAGCCAGGTGCTGGAGCCCGCGTCGGTGACCGGCGTCCAGAAGTTGAAGCCATTGGGGACCGCGGTCGCCGGGAAGTTGTTGCCGCGCGAGAAGGAGCCGCTCGAATTGGTGCCCCGGGTGGTGAGGGCGTAGTCCGAGAGGTGCGCGGACGGCTTCTCGGCCTTCTTGGCCGCCAGCGAGATGTCGTCGATCCAGCCCCGGAACGTCGCCGGGCCCTTGGGGGAGTCGTACGCCACCAGGATCCGGTCGACGGTCTTGCCCGCGGCGACCGTCCCGATGTCCGACGCGACGGAATTCCACTGGTTGACGTAGAGCCGCTTGGCGGCCCCCTGCCCCTGCGGCGTCAGCAGCCCGCCGTTGGAGTCGGTGGCCTTCAGGTCGCTCAGATAGGTGCCGTCCGTGAAGGCGAGGTCGACCGCCACATTGGTGGACGGATAGTTCAGATCGGTCTTGCCCATTTCGGGGAAGACCTTGTAGGACAGCTCGGTGTTCCGGCTGATCCGGGTGTTGACGTCGAAGACCTTGTTGTACGAGTACGCGCGGCCCGTGCCCTTCTGGGTGCCCTCGTACCGCAGCGACCTGGTACCGGTGAAGCCGGCGCCCGTCTTGGCGGTCGGCGACGACGTGGGTCCGCTGTCCACCCGGGTGACCATGTCGGACGGCGGGGGCGTGCTCGTGTCGCCGTTGGAGAACTGCACGTCGGCGAGTTGCGTCGCGTCGGTGGCGCCGTTGTTGGCGGTGATGTCCAGGCGGTAGTGCGCGTACGCGGTGTCCGCGCCCGCGATGTCGTACGACTTCGTCTGGAAGCGCTTGTCGAAGTCCTGGCCCTTCTCGGTGCTGAGGGTCTTCCAGTCCTTGCCGTCGGTGGAGCCCTGGAGGGTCCAGTCCTTCGGGTCGCGCTCGGCGTGGTCGTTGGCGGACGTCATCGCGTACGTCTTGAGCTTGACCGCCTCGTCCAGATCGAACTCCACCCAGGCCGTGGGGTGGAAGGCGAGCCACTTGGTGTCCGGATTGATATCGATGAGGCTGCCCTTGCCCTCACCGCTTCCGGCGTTCTCGTCGCTGGCGCGCACCGTGACGACATGGTCCGTGACATTGCCGGGTATTCCCGCATTGATGGTGCCATCGATACCGGAGGAGCGTTTATGGCCGTCCGGGCCCACTTCCACGGTATTGCGCCAGTCCGGCTGCGGCTGGTCCGTCTCGAACGAAGAGCTGAACCCCTTGTCCGCCGCCTTGGGTTGGGCGGATTGGGCGACGGCCGCGCCCTGCCCCGTAACGACAAGCACAAAAGCGGCCGCCACCAGGGCGGCTGCCGGCCCGGCCCTGTGCCGAGGTCTGGTCTGCATGAGGGTCTTTCCTCTCACCTAAGCGCTTTGGACAACGTTGTCACGCTGATACGCAAGGTCCAGTAGGAAGGTAAGTGACATCCGAGTCAAGGGGGTTGACGCCGCACGGGCGGAAGAATTGAACGCGCTCTCACGACAGAGCCCTGCCCGGTGGGCGGAGTGCACCAGATGTCTGTGAGGTCTCAACTCGGGAAAGACTGACGTTCAAACCTGCATTCGATCTTGCCCAGTTGAAGGGAAGTGGACTATACCTGTCGACGTCCGCCACGCCGTGTCATCGGCGGCGGGCCAGGGGGGCGGGGATTCGGGGCGGGGCCTTCACGGCACCTCGGCCGTATTCCCAGCTTTCCCTCCTGTATCCAGTGCAACCCCAGCGTCAACTGAACGCGGTGGCGGGGCCCTTCGCCTGAGGCGAATTCTCAACGGGCGACCGGTACACCGCCTGAGTCCTGTAGAAGGCGAGGACTTGAGCATGGGATCCACCTCCGCCCGCACCAATGAGGGCCTCGGCCGTCGTGACCTGATCAAGCGGTCTGCCGCGCTCGGCCTGATCAGCGTCCCGACGATGAGTTTCCTCTCCGCTTGCGCGAGCAGTGACAGCAGCAGCGACAAGCAGGTCAAGAAGGGCAAGACCTCCGCGAGCAACCCGCTGGGTGTGAACGCGACCGCCCCGCTCGACATGGTCGTCTTCGACGGAGGCTTCGGCACCGACTACGCCAGGGCCGCCAACGCGCTGTACTCGAAGGCGTACCCCAAGTCGAAGGTGAACTTCTCGGCCACGCAGAAGATCCAGTCGGAGCTGCAGCCGCGCTTCAACGGCGGCACGCCGCCCGACCTGATCGACAACTCGGGCGCCGAGCAGATGGACATGGGTGTCCTGATCGGGAAGAAGCAGCTGACCGATCTGACGCCGCTGCTGGACGCGCCGTCCGTCGACGACCCGAGCAAGAAGGTCAGGGACACCCTCCGCGCGGGCATCGTGGAGATGGGTCAGTTCGACGGCGAGCCCTGCTACATCATGAACTACGCGTACACCGTCTACGGCGTGTGGTACTCGCAGACCGCCCTGGACAATCTCGACGTCGAGTACCCCAAGACCTGGGACGACATGCTCGCCGTCTGTGCCAAGGCGAAGAAGAAGGGCATCGCGGGCTGGACGTACGCGGGCAAGTACCCGTACTACATCCCCTTCTCGCTCTTCCCCTTCATCGGCAAGATCGGCGGCCGTGAGGTTCTCGACAACATCGACAACCTGGCCCCGAATGCCTGGAAGCACCCTGCGGTCAAGGCCGCCTTCGATGCCTACTACGAGCTCTTCAAGAAGGGCTACATCCTCAAGGGCACGCCCGGCATCGACCACATCCAGTCCCAGACGGCCTGGACCGAGGGCAAGGCTCTCTTCATCCCCAACGGCTCCTGGGTGGAGAACGAGGCGGCGAAGACCACGCCCAAGAACTTCCAGATGAAGGTCGGCGCACCGTCCAGTCTCGACTCGTCGGACAAGCTGCCGTACGGCACCATCTGGGCCTGCGGCGGTGAACCCTTCATCGTGCCGAAGAACGCCCACAACCCCTGGGCGGGCATGGAGCAGCTGCGCATCATGCTCAGCGAGGCCTCCTCCAAGAGCTTCACCACCAAGGTGAGGTCGCTGTCCGCCTTCAATGGCGGCACCGACGGTCTCAAGCTGTCGACGGCCCTCCAGTCGGGACTCGACGCGCTGAAGGCCGCAGGGGACAACGTCCTCAACCCGCGCCTGCAGGACTGGTACGTCAAGCTCCAGAAGGAGCAGATCGGCGTCTCCGTCCTCGGCGAGATGATGGCAGGCCGCATGACCCCGGCCGAGGCTGTCAAGAAGTGTCAGCAGTACACGGACGCGGCGGCCAAGGACACGTCGATCAAGCACTACAAGCACCAGTGAGCACGCGTCACCAGCGGCGGCACCCGCCGGAAGATCGGGGTCGGAACCATGCAACAAGGTAAGTACCGGTTCATTGTGGGGTTCTTGATACTCCCACTGGCGTTGTACGCAGTCTTCGTCATATGGCCGTTCATTCAGTCGATCTATTACTCGTTCACCGACTGGACCGGCCTGAGCCCGGACTTCAAGATGGTCGGCTTCGACAACTACAGCCGGATGCTCCATGACTCCACCTTCTGGAAGTCACTGGAACACAGCGTTCTGTTCGTGCTGTTGCTGCCGCTGGTGACGCTCGCCCTCGCGCTGTTCTTCGCCTTCATGCTGAATGTGGGCGGGCGGCGCCGCAAGGGCGCCGCCGTCGCGGGCGTACGCGGATCCGGCTTCTACAAGATCGCGTACTTCTTCCCGCAGGTGCTGTCGATCGCGATCGTCGCCCTGCTCTTCAGGTTCATCTACAACCCCGACGGGGGCATCCTCAACGGCGCCCTGAGCGCGGTCCACCTGGACAGCATCCAGCCGAACTGGCTCGGCGACCCGAAGCTGGCGCTCTGGTGCATCTTCGCGGTCCTGGTCTGGTCCCAGGTCGGCTTCTTCGTGGTGCTCTTCTCGGCCGGTATGGCCTCCATCCCGAAGGACTTCTACGAGGCGGCGCTGCTGGACGGCGCGAGCCGGGTCACGACGTTCTTCCGGATCACGCTGCCGCTGCTCTGGGACACCGTGCAGTCGGGCTGGGTGTACATGGGCATCCTGTCCCTCGGGGCCGAGGCGTTCGCCGCGGTGAACATCATGAGCGTGGGCCCCGGCGGCCCCGCCCAATCGACCACCGTGCTGCCGCTGTTCGTCTACCAGACGGCGTTCCGCGACGGAGCGGCCGGATACGCGACAACGATCGGCGTCGCCCTCCTCGTACTCACCATGGTCTTCGCCGCCATCGTGATGCGACTGGGCCGGCGCGAGCGGCTGGAGTTCTGAGATGAAGACCACTGAAACCCCTCCGGCCTCGCTCACCAAGGAGCAAGGGCCCACGCAGCCCGCCGCCGAGGCGCCCGTCGCGCCCCCGGAGAAGAAGAGCGGCAGCACCCTCAACGTCTTCTCGCACGGCGTCCTCATCATCTGGGCGGTCCTGGTCGTCGTACCGCTGCTGTGGGCGGTGATGTCCTCGTTCAAGAACGACCACGACATCCTCGCCGAGCCGTGGAAGCTGCCCGACCGGCTGCACTTCGAGAACTGGTCGCGTGCCTGGGGCCAGGCGCACATGGGCCAGTACTTCGGGCACACCATCGTGGTCGTCGGCTGTTCGCTCGTCGGCACGCTGCTGCTCGGCTCCATGGCCGCCTATGTGCTGGCGCGCTTCGACTTCCCCGGGAACCGGTTCATCTACTTCCTGTTCGTCGGAGGGATGAGCTTCCCGATCATCCTGGCGCTGGTGCCGTTGTTCTTCGTCATGAACAACATGAGCCTGCTGAACACGACCCAGGGCCTGGTCCTGGTCTACATCGCCTACTCACTGCCGTTCACCGTCTTCTTCCTCACCTCCTTCTTCCGGACGCTGCCGGGAGAAGTGGCCGAGGCGGCGACCCTCGACGGTGCCTCGCACACCAGGACCTTCTTCCAGGTGATGCTGCCGATGGCCAAGCCCGGACTGATCAGCGTGGGCATCTTCAACTTCCTCGGCCAGTGGAACCAGTACCTGCTGCCCACGGTGCTCAACACCGACCCGAAGCACCGGGTGCTGGCCCAGGGCCTGGTCGAACTGGCCACCAGCCAGGGGTACAAGGGCGACTACTCCGGCCTCTTCGCCGGTCTGGTGATGGCGATGCTGCCGGTCCTCGCGGCGTACATCATCTTCCAGCGGCAGGTCGTCGCCGGCCTGACCGCGGGAGCGCTGAAGTAGAACTCCCGCCTCAGTTCCCCCTCTTTTCCCACCCGAACCGCCCGGCGGCATCCGCTGTCGGGCGGTTCGTCCGTTTCGCGCCGGAGGCCGCCCGCTCATCCGTGTCTGCCCTTGCTCAAGGTCTTGACGGGAGAGAGGGCCAAAGGGTCAGCTGAGAGTTCACATGTTGGAGATAGGGCGGGGCTCAGCACACGCGCCCCGCGCGGGGACGGCCGTCGTGCCGTCCGCCAGTGGCAGGAGTGGATGAGTCGATGGAGACTCCGGGGTCGCAGACGTCTCTGCACCGGGCCAACCTTGAGCGGGTCGTACGCGCGGTGCGTATGGCGGGCTCGCTCACCCAGGCGGAGATCGCCCGAAGCACGGGGCTCTCGGCAGCCACCGTCTCCAATATCGTCCGTGAGCTGAAGGAGGGCGGCACGGTCGAGGTCACCCCGACCTCCGCCGGCGGCCGCCGGGCCCGCAGTGTCTCGCTGAGCGGCTCGGCGGGCATCGTGATCGGCGTCGACTTCGGGCACACGCACCTGCGGGTCGCGGTGGGAAACCTCGCCCACCAGGTGCTCGCCGAGGAGTCCGAGCCGCTCGATGTGGACGCCTCGTCCGCCGAGGGCTTCGGCCGGGCCGAGGAGCTGGTCAACCGGCTGATCGAGGCCACCGGGATCGGAGCCGACAAGGTCGTCGGCGTCGGCCTCGGCGTACCGGGGCCGATCGACGTCGAGTCGGGCACCCTCGGCTCCACCTCGATCCTGCCGGGATGGTCCGGCATCAATCCGAGCGACGAGCTGGCGTCCAGGCTCGGAGTGCCGGTGTACGTCGACAACGACGCCAACCTGGGCGCGCTCGGCGAGCTGGTCTGGGGGAGCGGACGCGGGGTCAGGGACCTCGCGTACATCAAGGTCGCCAGCGGTGTGGGGGCCGGTCTGGTCATCGACGGGCAGATCTACCGGGGCCCCGGCGGCACGGCGGGCGAGATCGGGCACATCACGCTCGACGAGTCGGGCCCTGTCTGCCGCTGCGGCAACCGGGGGTGCCTGGAGACCTTCACGGCGGCCCGGTACGTCCTGCCGCTCCTGGAGTCCAGCCATGGCACCGGTCTGACCATCGAGCGGGTCGTCCAGCTCGCCCGCGGCGGCGATCCGGGCTGCCGCCGGGTGATCGCGGACGTCGGCCGGCACATCGGCAGCGGCGTCGCCAACCTCTGCAACCTGCTCAACCCCACCCGGGTGGTGCTCGGCGGGGACCTCGCCGAGGCCGGTGAGCTGGTGCTCGGCCCCATCAGGGAGTCCGTGGGCCGGTACGCGATCCCCAGCGCGGCACGGCAGCTCTCGGTCCTTCCGGGAGCGCTCGGGGGCCGGGCCGAGGTGCTGGGCGCGCTGGCCCTGGTCCTCAGCGAAATGGGCGATTCAAGTCTTTTGGACGCGGCGCTGCCCTCCGGTGCTCCTGTCTTCACTTAGATAACGAATGACACCGTTGCCATCTCGTTAAGGATTTACTCCTTGACGCTGGCCTGGCAGCCGAGTTGACTCCAGGCACCTCGGCCGCAAAGTCGCGGCCTCGTCAGGGAGGTTTCTGAAGTGAACACGCAGATGCGTCGTGCCGCCGTGGCCGTGGCCGTCACCGCGATGGCTGTCTCTCTCGCCGCCTGTGGCAGCGCCAAGGAGTCGGGCGGGAGCAAGGACAAGGGCTCGAACTCCGCCAAGAAGGGCGATGCCCTCAACATCGGTCTGCTCCTGCCGGAGAACCAGACCGCCCGGTACGAGAAGTTCGACAAGCCCCTGATCGAGAAGAAGGTCAAGGAGCTGACGCACGGCAAGGGCAAGATCACCTACGTCAACGCCAAGCAGCAGGCGGACACGCAGAGCCAGCAGATGGACACCATGGTGACCAACCAGGTGGACGCCATCATCGTGGACGCCGTGGACGCCAAGTCCATAGCCGCCTCGGTCAAGAAGGCGAAGGACGCCCACATCCCCGTCGTCGCCTTCGACCGCCTCGCCGAGGGCCCGATCGACTCGTACGTCTCCTTCGACAACCAGACCGTCGGGAAGACCCAGGGCACCGCGCTGCTGAAGGCGCTCGGCTCCAAGGCCAAGTCCGGCAAGATCGTCATGATGAACGGCTCCTCCACGGACCCGAACGCCGCCGACTACAAGAAGGGCGCCCACTCCGTCCTCGACGGCAAGGTGAACATCGGCAAGGAGTACGACACCAAGGAGTGGAAGCCGGAGAACGCCAACTCCAACATGGAGGGCGCGATCACCGCCATCGGCAAGAAGAACGTCATCGGCGTCCTCTCCGCCAACGACGGCATGGCGGGCGGCGTCATCACCGCCCTCAAGTCCGCCGGTGTCAGCCCGATCCCGCCGGTCACCGGACAGGACGCCGAACTCGCCGGTGTGCAGCGCATCGTGGCCGGTTCGCAGTACATGAGCGTCTACAAGCCGTACCTGCGTGAGGGCCCGGTCGCGGCCGAGATGGCCGTGGCGCTCGCCAAGGGCCAGAAGCTCGACTCGATCGTCAAGACCAAGGTCGACAGCTCCAGCGAGAAGAACATCCCCTCGGTGATCTTCCCGGTCTACTCCCTGACCAAGGCCAACATCAAGGACACCGTCATCAAGGACGGGATCTACACGGTCAGCGACATCTGCACCCCGGCCTACAAGGCCGCGTGCGACAAGATCGGCCTGAAGTAACTCCCCTGCCCCGCAAGGGAGTCAGGCATCACTGAAGCCCGTCCGGCGCCCCGCCACCCCAACCGTCCCGCTACCGGGGCGGGGCGCCGGACGGTACACCCCGCTCAAGGGGTGCCCCCAAGCCACCGCGCTCTCCGGCAGCGCGGTATCCCCGCCGGTCAGGCGGCGAAGGAGATGGTTCAAGTGTCCGCTACGCCCGTGCTGGCGTTGCGTGGGGTCTCCAAGCGATTCGGTGCCGTCCAGGCGCTCACCGATGTGGAGCTTGAGGCCTACGGCGGTGAAGTGCTCGCCCTGGTCGGCGACAACGGAGCCGGAAAGTCCACGCTGGTCAAGACGATCGCCGGTGTGCACCCCATCGATGACGGCGTCATCGAGTGGGAAGGCAAGGCAGTACAGATCAACAAGCCGCACGACGCGCAGAACCTGGGCATCGCCACCGTCTACCAGGACCTCTCGCTCTGCGACAACATCGACGTCGTCGGCAACCTCTACCTCGGCCGGGAGCTGCGCAAGGGCGGCATCCTCGACGAGGTCGAGATGGAGCGCCGCTCCCGGGAGCTGCTGACCACGCTCTCGATCCGTATCCCCAGTGTGCGGATCCCGATCGCCTCGCTCTCCGGCGGTCAGCGCCAGACGGTGGCCATCGCGCGTTCCATGCTCGGTGAGCCCCAGCTCGTCATCCTCGACGAGCCGACGGCGGCCCTCGGCGTGGAACAGACCGCACAGGTGCTCGACCTGGTCGAGCGGCTCCGTGAGCGCGGCCACGCGGTCCTGCTCATCAGCCACAACATGGCGGACGTCAAGGCGGTGGCCGACAAGGTCGCGGTCCTCAGGCTCGGCCGCAACAACGGGGTCTTCGACGTGAAGAGCACCTCGCAGGAAGAGATCATCGCGGCCATCACCGGCGCCACGGACAACGCGGTGACCCGTCGTGCGTCGCGCGGTGTGGAGGTTCAGAAGTGAGTATCGACAAGACCCCCGCCGTGGACGTCGCGCCCGACGCGGTGGACGCCCCGGCCCCGGCCGCCGACGCGGTGACCGCCGTCGACCCGCGGCTCGTGGTGCGCGAGCAGGGCTTCGCCGGCTATCTGTCCGAGTTCAAGCGCAAGATACGCGCGGGTGAGCTCGGCTCCATACCCGTGATCGTCGGCCTGATCGTCATCGCGGCGATCTTCCAGAGCGTGAACTCGCGCTTCCTCACCGCGGGCAACCTGACCGACATCTCCGTCACCATGGTCGGTACGGGCATGATCGCGGTCGGTATCGTCTTCGTCCTGCTGCTCGGCGAGATCGACCTCTCGGTCGGCTCGGTCAGCGGTGTGGCGGGCGCCGCCTTCGCGGTGCTCAACGTCACACACGGGATGAACCAGTGGCTGGCCCTGGTGCTCGCCATCCTCACCGGCACGGTCGCCGGAGCGATCCACGGCTTCTTCTTCGCCCGCATCGGCGTCCCCGCGTTCGCCGTGACCCTGGCCGGTCTGCTGTTCTGGAACGGCTTCATGCTCCAGATCCTGGGCGACAACGGAACGATCAACCTGCCGGACGACGGCCCCATCGCCAACATGACCGGCTACTACTTCTCCGACGTGGCGGTGGCCTACGGCTTCGCGCTGCTCGGCGTGGTCGTCTTCTTCCTCACCTCGTTCCTCGACTCCCGGCGCCGTGAGGCCGCGGGCGTGCCCTCCCGGCCGCTCAGCGAGATCCTGATGCGTACCGCGGTGCTCGCGGTCGTGGGCTTCGCCGTCGCCTTCATCTACAACCAGTACAAGGGACTGCCGCTCGCCGTCCTGATCTTCCTGGTGGTGCTGGTCGGCACGGACTTCCTGCTGCGCCGCACCACGTACGGCCGCAAGGTCTTCGCACTCGGCGGCAGCGTCGAGGCGTCCCGGCGCGCCGGTATCAACGTCACGCTGGTCCGGATCTCCGTCTTCGCCATCGCCGGTACGTTCGCCGCCGTCGGCGGGCTCTTCCTGGCCTCCAAGATCGCCACGGCCAACCAGGGCGCCGGCAGCGGTGACCTGCTGATGAACGCCATCGCGGCGGCCGTCATCGGCGGCACCAGCCTCTTCGGCGGACGCGGCCGCACCTGGAACGCGCTGCTCGGTGTCCTCGTGATCGTCGCGATCCAGTACGGCCTGTCGCTGCAGGGCATCGCGTCGCCCATCCAGTACATGATCACCGGTGGTGTCCTGCTCGCCACGGTCGTCATCGACGCCGTGACCCGCAAGACCCAGAAGTCCGCGGGCCGCGCCTGACCGCACCGGAGCGCACATCGGACGCCCGGCCGGGGAGACCCGCGCCGGGCTCCCGTGCGTCCCGGTACGCCGAAAGGGTGACGTACAACGCACCGCCCGATGACGAGTGCCCCGGATGGAACATTAGACTCGACAGACCCGGCAAGGCTCGATCACAGTTCGAACGCAAGGAGGCACGGGTGCCGCTTCTGACCCGCATCAGGGGACCGCGCGATCTGGACAGGCTGGGCCCGGAGCAGCTGGAACAGCTGGCCGGGGAGATCCGGACCTTCCTGGTCGACGCCGTGTCCAAGACCGGTGGCCACCTCGGCCCGAATCTGGGTGTCGTCGAGCTGACCATCGCCCTGCACCGCGTCTTCGACTCGCCGAAGGACCGGGTGCTCTTCGACACCGGTCACCAGAGCTATGTGCACAAGCTGCTCACCGGCCGCCAGGACTTCGGGATGCTGCGCACCAAGGGCGGCCTCTCCGGCTACCCCTCGCGCGCCGAGTCCGACCACGACGTCATCGAGAACTCCCACGCCTCGACGGTGCTGGGCTGGGCCGACGGCCTCGCCAAGGCCAACCAGGTGCTCAAGAAGGACGACCACGTCGTCGCCGTGATCGGTGACGGCGCGCTCACCGGCGGCATGGCCTGGGAGGCGCTGAACAACATCGCCGACGCCAAGGACCGCCCGCTCGTGATCGTCGTGAACGACAACGAGCGCTCCTACGCGCCCACCATCGGCGGTATGGCCAACCACCTCGCCACGCTCCGCACCACCGACGGCTACGAGCGCTTCCTGGCCCGCGGCAAGGACCTGCTGGGCCGCACCCCGGTCGTCGGCAAGCCGCTCTACGAGACGCTGCACGGCGCGAAGAAGGGCCTCAAGGACTTCATCGCCCCGCAGGGCATGTTCGAGGACCTCGGCCTGAAGTACGTCGGCCCGATCGACGGCCATGACATCGAGGCCCTGGAGTCCGCGCTGGAGCGCGCCAAGGGCTTCGGCGGACCCGTCATCGTGCACTGCCTCACCGAGAAGGGCCGCGGATACCAGCCCGCCGAGCAGGACGAGGCCGACCACTTCCACGGCATCGGCCCCATCCACCCGGACACCGGTCTGCCGGTCAAGGCGTCGGCGGCCAGCTGGACCTCGGTCTTCGGCGACGAGATGGTCAAGCTCGGCCGGGAGCGCGAGGACATCGTCGCCATCACCGCGGCCATGCTCCAGCCGGTCGGCCTGACCAAGTTCGCGAAGGAGTTCCCGGGCCGGGTCTACGACGTCGGGATCGCCGAACAGCACGCCGCGGTCTCCGCCGCAGGACTCGCGACGGGCGGGCTGCACCCCGTCTTCGCGGTCTACGCGACCTTCCTCAACCGGGCCTTCGACCAGCTCCTGATGGATGTGGCCCTGCACAAGTGCGGTGTCACCTTCGTACTGGACCGGGCCGGGGTCACCGGCGACGACGGCGCCTCGCACAACGGCATGTGGGACATGTCCATCCTCCAGTGCGTCCCGACGCTGCGTATCGCCGCCCCGCGCGACGCCGAGCAGGTGCGTGCCCAGCTGCGCGAGGCCGTCCGGGTCGAGGACGCGCCGACCGTGGTGCGCTACTCCAAGGGCGTCGTCGGCCCGGCCGTCCCCGCCGTCGGCAGGGTCGGCGGGATGGACGTACTGCGCGAGGCCGGCACCACCACGCCGGATGTCCTGCTCGTCTCCGTCGGCGCGCTCGCCCCGATGTGCCTGGAGGTCGCCGAACTGCTCAACAAGCAGGGCATTTCCACCACCGTGGTCGACCCGCGCTGGGTCAAGCCCGTCGACGAGGCGCTCGCCCCGCTCGCCGAGCAGCACCGGGTGGTCGTCACCGTCGAGGACAACAGCCGGGCCGGGGGCGTCGGTTCGGCGGTCGCCCAGGCGCTCCGCGACGCCGGGGTCGACGTACCGCTGCGGGACTTCGGTATCCCGCCGCGCTTCCTCGACCACGCCTCGCGCAAGCAGGTCATGGCCGAGATCGGGCTGACGGCCCCGGACATCGCACGCCAGGTCACCGGCCTCGTCGCGAAGATCGACGGCCGGTACGAGACCCCGTCGGCCACGTCCGCCGAGCCGGCACGCGACTGACCCGCACCACGCCCGCGCGCGGCCGCGCGGCACCGGACGAGCCGGTGGGCCTACCTGTACGGGTGGTCCCACCGGCTCGTTCGTGTGAAAGGTCCCCCACAAGGGGTACATCGCACTCACGCGCTCCCATCATGGCGAGGACTACCAGCGTGGAGGTACACCCGTGAGCACCAGTCTCTTCCGGACGAAATCCGTGGAGCAGTCGATCCAGGACACGGAGGAACCGGAGCACGCGCTCAAGAAATCGCTGTCCGCACTGGATCTGACGGTCTTCGGTATCGGCGTCGTCATCGGCACCGGGATCTTCGTCCTGACCGGTCTGATCGCCAAGCAGACCGCCGGCCCCTCGGTGGCCCTGGCCTTCGTGGTGGCCGGTGTGGTCTGCGCCCTCGCGGCGCTCTGCTACGCGGAGTTCGCGTCGACGGTGCCCGTCGCCGGATCCGCGTACACCTTCTCGTATGCGTCCCTCGGTGAGCTGCCGGCCTGGATCATCGGCTGGGACCTGGTACTCGAACTCGCCCTGGGCTGCGCGGTGGTGGCCGTCGGCTGGTCCGGATATGTGCGTTCACTGATGGACACAGCGGGCATCGGAATGCCGCAGGCCCTCTCGGGCACGCAGAACGGGAAGTTCGGCTTCGACCTGCTGGCCGCCCTCCTGGTCCTGGTACTGACCGGGATCCTGGTGCTCGGCATGAAGCTGTCCTCGCGCGTGACGACGGTCATCGTGGCCGTGAAGGTCACCGTCGTCCTGCTGGTGATCATTGTCGGCGCGTTCTTCATCACCGGATCGAACTACCACCCCTTCATCCCGCCCGCCGTGAAGGGCACCGCCGGCGGCAGCCTCAAGGACCCGCTCGTCCAGCTCTTCGGGTTCGCGCCCGGCTCCTTCGGTGTGATGGGTATCTTCACCGCCGCCGCGGTCGTCTTCTTCGCCTTCATCGGCTTCGACATCGTCGCCACGGCGGCCGAGGAGACCCGTAACCCGCAGCGTGACGTGCCGCGCGGCATCCTCGGCTCGCTCGCGGTCTGCACCGTGCTGTACGTGGCGGTCTCGATCGTCGTCACCGGTATGCAGAAGTACACGAAGCTCTCCACGGACGCCCCGCTCGCCGACGCGTTCAAGTCGGTCGGACACCCCTTCTGGGCGGGCGTGATCAGCTTCGGCGCCGCCGTCGGCCTGACCTCCGTCTGTATGATCCTGCTGCTCGGCCAGAGCCGGGTCTTCTTCGCCATGAGCCGTGACGGCCTGCTGCCCAAGGTCTTCTCGCGCGTCCACCCCAAGTTCGGTACGCCCTACCGCTCGACGATCCTGCTCGGTGTGATCGTGGCGGTGGTGGCCGGCTTCACCTCGATCAGCGAACTCTCCGAACTGGTCAACATCGGGACGCTGTTCGCGTTCGTCCTGGTGGCCGTCGGAGTCATCATCCTGCGCAAGCAGCGCCCGGACCTGCCGCGCTCCTTCCGGACCCCGCTCGTCCCGCTGGTCCCCGTCGTCTCTGCGCTCGCCTCGCTCTGGCTGATGCTGAACCTGCCGGCCGAGACCTGGATCAGGTTCGGTATCTGGATGGTCATCGGGGGCGTCGTGTACGTCTGGTACGGGCGCCGCCACAGCCGGATGTCCGAGCGGGCCGGGAAGTAGCGCGACCCGGTGCCCGGGCCCTGTCCTGCTCGGGCACCCACGGCTCTCACCAGCCCGAATGTTATTCTCGGCGGTACCGTTCGACCGGTTGAGGGAAAGCTGGCAGCCAGCCATGTCGTCGCGTTCCGCACAGGCCACAGGTCCGGCCACGAGCTGCTGGCTGCTGCGGGGCAAGGACGGCGCACTCAGTGCGTACGCCCCGGCCGACGGCGGTCTGCTCCGCTGGACCGAGCAGCGGCCCGGCGGCCCCGACTGGACCGGCCCGCACTTCATCGAGGTCACCGGCCTCACCCACGCCACACTGGCCCAGGGCCCCGACACCTATGTCCATCTGGTCGCCCGGCGCACCACCGCCCGGGGTGTCGAGCTGGCGCAGGCGACGCAGTACCAGACCGGCCGGCCGTTCGGCCCCTGGCACTCCCTGGGCAACCCGCACAAGGAGGAGGACCGCGCACGCGCGGTCGGGGCTCCGGCGGCCGCGGTCGCCGAGGACGGCCGTCTCCATGTCTTCGTGCGCAACGCGGGCGGCGGGTTCAGCCTGCGAAGACAGGGGAAGTCCGGCAAGTGGGAGGGGTGGAAGGACCTGAAGGGCAGCCGTCTGCCGGACGCGATGCCCGCCGCGGTCGCCGTCGGCGGCCGGGTCGAGCTGCTGGCCGCGGGGGAGCGGCAGCTGTCGCGCTGGTGCCAGGACGAGCCGGGCGGCGACCTCACCGAGGCGGAGCCGTTCGACGCGAGGGCCGCCGCCGGATCCGTCACCGGTCTGTGCACGGCGGACGGCCGTGCCACGTACTACGGCTGCGCCCCGGGCGGGGCCGGGATCAGCGCGTACCGCACGGGCGCCGGCGCCCTGTCACTGGGCGGCGCACCGGACGGCGGACCGGTCGCGGTGCTGCGTACCCCCATAGAGGGCTTCGACTGCACGGTCCTCGCCCACCGCGCCAGGAACGGCCGTCCGGCCATCGCCGCCTGCCCCACCGAGGGCGAGGCGGACGGGCTGTGGTGGACGGAGACCGGCGAGCCGTCCCTGGGCGCGCCCTCGCTCGCGGTGGACGGGGAGGGCCGGGTGGTGCTCGCCGCCATCGCCGAGGACGGCACGCTGCGGGTGGCACGCCAGAAAGCGGAACCGGGGCTCGCGCTTGCGGCCTGGACCCGGGCCTGAGCGGCAGGCCCGGAGCCGGGCCTGCCGAACCGGGCCGGGCCCGGCCCGGACTTCCCCGAGCCGGGCCATGGGCCGGTCAACCGCCGTGCGCCGGGGACTTCTTCGCCGACTCGGGGACCTGCGAGTCCGTGCGGATCGCCTTCCACAACTGCGTGGCCTGCGGCTCCGCCGCCACCACACGGTTGGGGTCGGCCTTGTCGTACGCCACCGGGAGCATGATCGTCTCCATGGTGTCCGGGTTGACGCCCTTCATGCTGCGGGCGAACTCCGCCAGCTTGGTGAGCGAGGCCAGATCCGAGTCGGTGGTCAGCGACTTGGTGGCGGAGTTGGCGATCTTGTACGTCTTGGTGGGGCTGCTCAGCATGTCCTGCTTCTGCACCTCGCTCAGGAGGTCGAGGAGGAACTGCTGCTGGAGCCCGATGCGGCCCAGGTCGCTGCCGTCCCCTATGCCGTGCCTGGTCCGTACGAACTCCAGCGACTGGGTGCCGTTCAGCTTCTGCGGCCCCGCCTTGAGGTCGAGCCCGCTGGCCCCGTCGTGGATGTCCTGCGGGACATCGACGGTCACCCCGCCTATCGCGTCCACGAGCCCCTTGAACCCGGCGAAGTCGATCTCCATGTAGTGATCGATCCGGACGTGGGACATCTGCTCCACGGTCTTCACCACACAGGCCGGACCGACCTGCGAGTACACCGAGTTGAACATGACGCGCTGCGCGCCCGGCATCGAGGAGCCGTCGGACTTGGCGCACTCCGGACGGGTCACCAGGGTGTCCCGGGGGATGCTGATCGCGGTCGCCCTGGTGCGGCCCTGGGGCACATGGATGACCAGCGCGGTGTCGGAGCGGGCGCCGCTGACATCGCCGCCGGCTATCTTCCCGTTCTCCCCGGCACGTGAGTCGGACCCCAGGACCAGCAGGTTCTGTCCGGCGGTGGGCAGCTTCTCAGGACGGTCCTTGCCGAGCGACCTGTTGATGTCGACGCCCTTGATGTTGCCGTTCAGATTGCTGTACAGCCACCATGCGGTTCCGCCCGCGGCGAGCAGCAGCACCAGGAGTACGAGCAGAACGATGCGGAGCCCGCGACGGCGCTGCCGCGGGGCCTTGCGCGAGCGGGGCGGGGTGGTGGTGGCCTGAGTCATGCCGTAGGTGTCCTCTGATCCCGTTGATCGGCGGTTGGGGCGTGGGTGACGACCGACCGCGCCTGGCATGGGGGGACTGGCGGTCGGTCGGCTGCGACAGCGCGAAAACGAAGGGGGGCGTCGTTGCCGCCGGTTTCGATTGGCACCAGAGCATATAGGCAAGTGTGTGCGTCTTGTGTGCGTCTATCGTGCTGGTGTGCGTCAGGGGGAGGGAACCGCGGACTCCACGGCGCGAAAGGAGCGACAGCGCGATGGTGGCATCAACCGGGCCCCGTGCCGAGGAGTACGGGCGTCGTGACCCGCGGGCCGTGGCGTCCCCCGCCGGGCCCCGGCAGGAGGCGGGCGCCGCCCTGCTCGTCGCGGCCACACCCGCCGACGCGGCCGTTCTGCTGGCGGGGACGGGCGGTCCCGCCGAGGTCACCGTGGTCTGTCTGGAGAGCGGCGGGCCGCAGGAACGGCAGGCGTTCGAGCGGGCCGTCTCCGATGCCGTACGGCTGGGCCGGCGGGTCCGTGGCGAGCTCCGGGTCCTCGCCCGGCGCGACGACGCGGCGCAGGAGGTGCTGGCCGAACTCCACGCCGTACGGCCGTCGCTGGTCATCACCACCGGACCCGACGCCCCGTCCGGCGCTCCCGCCGGGGACCGCGGCGCCGAGCAGCGCCGCACCACCGCCGCGAGCGCCGCTCTGCGGGCGGCCGACGCCTACCAGCGCGAGAGCGGGCAGCCGCTCCTCGTCGACTGCCGGGACCCGGCGCTGCCCGACGCGTCCGGCACCGCGCTCCGCCCTCGGTACGCACCGCCAGCCACCTGGCTGATCAGGGGCAACGACGGCCGTCTCTCCGCCTATCTGCCCACGGCGGGGGCGGTGCTGCGCTGGACCGAGGACCGCCGCGGTGGCTGGTCGGACCCCGAACGGCTGGACGCACCGGGCCTGTTGCCCGGACTGACGGTGGTGCAGGGGCCGGACGGCTATGTGCGGCTCATCGGCCTGCGGCGCACCGAGGGCTCCGGCGGCGCGGCCACCGTGGACGTCGTGTGCGCGACGCAGTACCAGACGGGGCGCCCGGCCGGGCCGTGGCACTCGCTGGGCAATCCGCACCGGGCCGAACCGGAGCGGGGCCGTCATATCGGTTTCCCGGTGGCCGCGTTCGACGACGACGGGACGCTCCATGTCTTCATCCGCAACGACGAGCACACGGTGAACACCCGGCACGAGAAGCCCAACGGCTCCTGGTCCGCCTGGCGTCATCTGCGCGGCACGAAGACCGCGGACGAACTGGTCGCCCTCCGGGTCCCGGACGGCAGGGTGGAGCTCTACGCCCGGCTGCGGGACGTCCCCGGAACGGCGCGCTGGAGCCGGACCGGCCGCGACGGAGGCTGGGCCGAGGACACCACCCCCAACGTGCACGCCGCCCCGGACACCCTGGCGCCCGCCCCGGAGAGCGGCGCCCTGCGCTACCGCTACGCGGGGACGGGCGAACTCTGCCAGTGGCAGTGGAACACCCCGGGCCCGGTGACGCTGCTCAGCACCACCGCGACGGGCCGGGTCGGCGGCGCGGCCGGTGTCGGGATCGGCGGCTGGGCCTGCACCGTGCTGGTCTCCACCGACGCGTACGGCTACTGCCTGGTCGGGTTCCACATCGACGGACGGCCGGATTCCGGTGTGTGGTGGTCCGGTACGGAGCAGTGGTGTCCGGTGCCGCCCGCCCTCGTCCGGGACGGACAGGACCGGCTGACGATCGCTACGCTGGGTCCGGGCAACCGGCTCGTCGTCACGCGCCGGATGCCCGGCGGGCAGGGACTGGACCTCGGTCCCTGGACGTAGTTCTGCTCTGACCTGGGGTTCTGGGAGGCGGGCGCTGTGCGGCCGTCCGGCGGCGGCCTGCCCGCGCGTCACGAGACAGCGCTCTGTTCGAGGCCGGTCTCCGGGTACTATCCTGACTCCAGGTAAAGCTCAGGTGAACGTTTTGGGTGGGTCTTCCGAAGGTTTGCCGTCACTGTGGTGCCGCTTCCGCGTCCGTTCGTCGCGTACGCATGCCCTGGGGGGAGATGCGGGTCAGGGTGTGCGTTCGACGATGAGAAGAGGACGAGATTGATAGCCGCACTGATCCGCCATGCCGAAATAGCCAAGGGCAAGAACGTCCTTGTGCTGTTCCTGCTGCTGGCGAGCTACCTCGGCATGCTGGTCACGGGCGTTTTCGGCCTTCTCTGGGCCTTCGCCGCGGCCCTGGCCGTCAGTTACGCGGCCGACTTCTACCTGCACCGCGTCGAGCCCGATCTGATCCGCTTCCTCGGCAAGCTCAAGTGGGGACTCAGCATCCGTGTCCTGACACGGGAACTCGGCGTACTGGTGCTGCTGCGGGACACCGCGGGGGACGACCGTGACATCTTCACGGTGGTCTTCCTCGGCTTCGCCGCCGTGCACTCCCTGCGCCTGCTGTACACCTTCCTCTGCATGTTCATCAAGCGGCGCCGCGCGCTTCCGGTACGCGTGCGCAACCTGGACCTCAGCACCCTGAACATGCCCGAGCCGCCGCCGCCGATCGCCTTCAAGTCCTACGAGCGCAAACTGCTCCACCTGGACAGCGCGGTCATCGTCGGCGCCGTCGCCTCCCGCGCCACGCACGTGGTCGGGTTCTGTGTGCTCGGCGGGGCGCTCGCGGTGACCGTCGCCGTACTCGGCATGCTGATCCTGCTGCCCACCATCAGGCAGTGCCGCCGGGTGCCCAGCCACGAGCGCACCTTCCGCATCCTGAACAAGCAGGTCGCCAAGTACCGCCCCGAGGTTGTCCTCTACTTCACCTACGCGGCCGGCGCCCGGGACTCCGCCTACCAGGTCAACATGTGGCTGGAGACGCTCTCCCGGCTCGGCAGGCGCCCGTTGATCGTGCTCCGCGAGGTCACCACGCTGCGCTTCCTCGCGTACACCTCGCTGCCGGTGGTCTGCCTCCCCAAGGCCGACGACCTCAGCCTCCTCGAACTGCCCGAGGTCCGGGTGATCCTCTACCCGGCGAACGCGGGCAAGAACGTCCATATGCTGCGGGTCGCCGAGGCCAAGCACGTCTTCATCGGGCACGGCGACAGCGACAAGCTCGCCAGCAGCAACCGCGTGAGCAAGGTCTACGACGAGATATGGACGGCCGGCCAGGGCGGCGAGGAGCGTTACCAGCGGCTGCGCGGCACCATCCCCGGCTCCGCCCTCGTCCCGGTGGGCCGCCCGCAGCTCAGCGCGGTCGAGACGGTCTCGCCCCGCCCGCCCGGCCGGATGACCACCGTGCTGTACGCGCCCACCTGGGAGGGGTGGACCGCCGACCCGTTCCACACCTCGCTCATCCTGATGGGCGAGAAGCTCATCCGGATGCTGCTCAACCAGCAGGAGCCGGTGCGGATCCTCTACAAGCCGCACCCGCTGACGGGCAAGCGCTCGGCCGATGCGACCCGGGTGCACCGGCGCATCGTGGCGCTCCTGGAGGCCGACAACGCCCGGCGCGAGCGCACCAGGGAAGGCCGCGGCTCCCGCGCGTCGCAGGCCGACGGCGAGAAGCAGCTGGCCGCTCTGGAGAACCGGATGGCCCGGCTGAAGGCATGGACGGTGGTGGGGGTCTACGGCCTCTGGCACAAGGACAGGGCCATGCTCGCCCGGCCGCCGAAGGAGACCTGGGAGGAGCTTCAGACCCAGTGGCACGAGACCTTCTGGGCGGCGGGCGGCAGTGAGCGCCACCAGGTGGTCACCGGACAGCTGCCCTCGCTCTACAGCTGCTACAACGAGGCGGACATGCTGATCAGCGACATCTCCAGCGTCGTCTCCGACTTCGTGGCGAGCGAGAAGCCGTACGCCGTCTCCAACCCGTCCGACTCGGACCCCGAGCTCTTCAAGCAGCTGAACCCGGCGGCGTCCGCCGCGTACATACTCGGCCCGTCCTGCGAGGAGCTGGCCGTCTGTGTGGAGGCCGCGCGCTCCGGCGGCCGGGACCGGCTGGCCGGGCACCGGGAGCACCTCAAGCGCTATCTGCTCGGCGACGGGGACTCCATGGTCCGCTTCAACGACGCGGTGAACCGGCTGTTCGCGAAGGGCATCGGGGAATTCCCCGCCGGGGACACCGCCGAACCGATCCTCGCCAACCCGTTCACCCGGGGGACCGGCGCGGTGCCCCAGCAGCCGGTGGACTCCACGGTCCCCATCCCGCAGATCGGCTGGATCGGGCAGCAGCTCGGACCGCAGGAATCGATGGAACAGTACTTCTGACCCGTGGGTTTCCGACCTGTGAGCGATGACACGATCTGATGGAGGGTACGGCGATGTACGGGCAGGAGATGCCCCGCAGGCGGATGTTCGTCACGGGCGATTCCACGGTGGTGACGCGCTCCGTCGACTACCTTCCGATGGCCGGCTGGGGGCAGACGCTCCCGCTGTTCCTCACCCCGGCCGCGGTGGAAGTGGTCAACTGCGCACGGGCGAAGGCGAGTTCCAAGAGCTTCTACGACCGGGGCCGCTTCCAGTGGATCCTCGGACAGGCCGCCCCGGGCGACTATGTACTCATCAGCTTCGGCCAGGTCGACTGGGAGCCGGAGGCGGGCCTGCACACCGAGCCCTTCGAGGCGTACCAGCAGTACCTGCGGCAGATGGTGCACCTCACCAGGGAGGCGCAGGCCCACCCCGTGCTCGTCCTCACCCACGAGCGCCGCAAGTTCGACGCGTACGGCAACCTCCGGCGCTTCCTGCGGACCTATCCGATGGCCATGCGGGAGGTCGCACAGGAGCTGTCCGCCCCGCTCGTCGATCTCTACGCGCAGAGTCTGGCCTGGTGGGAGGAGATCGGCGGGGAGGCGGCGAGAGAGGTCTTCGCCCATCTGCGGCCGCACGAGAACCCCCGCGCCAATCTCAAGGGCGCGGACGACACCCATCTGCGCCCCGAGGCCGCGGTGGAGTGCGCGCGCTTCATCGCCCGTGCCCTGCGGGACCAGGGACTCGTCCCCCCGTCCTGGGTGCACAGCCTCGACCGGTCCGACTTCACCACCGACGAGATGGGCTGGCTGGACACCGCGACATTCAACCGGCTGACCAAGGAACGAGTGGCGCAGGTGCCCGCCGAGGCACGGATCGGAGCGGGACGGTGACCTTCCTCCTCGGCGTGGTCCGCATCCAGGAACCGGGCTTCCCCGACAGCGCGACACAGGCGGCCGTGCACTGCGAGGCGCACCCGCTGACCTCCGTCGCACCCGGACAGACCGTCCGGATCGCCCTGACGGTCCAGGCGGGACCGGGTGTCGCACACGCCTACGGCTATCTCGCCGAGGACTCCTTCGCCGGGGCCGCCGACGTGGTGGCGGCCCACGGCGCCGAGTACTCCTCGCTGCTGCGCCACTACCGGGTCCGCGCCGACGGCGGCGGAACCGGGACAGCCGTCCTGACCCTGCAGATCCGCCAGGGCACCGCCGAACACGCGCTGCGCCCCGCGGTCGCCGCCGCCATCCCCGGCCGGGACCCCCGCAAGGTGCTGCGCACCGAACCACTGGCCGACCAGGGAGTACGGATCAGGGGCTTCTCCGCCCCGGGCCGCGCCCTGAACGTCGCCGGGCCCGGGTACGAGCCCGCGCTGGTCGACGTACGGGACGGACTTCCGCAGGGCACGGTCGTGGTCGGCCACACCCAGCCGCGCTCCGGCCATGTGACCGTCACCCAGGAGGGCCTGCTGGCCTTCCAGGCGGCCCCCGGGGCGGCGGGCTACGACCACTTCCAGTACGCCGTGCAGGCGCCGTCGGGGGAGCGGGCCGAGGGCCGGGTGGTCATCCACATCGGTGATCTCTCCGAGACCCCGGGGCTGTTGACCCCGCCCGCCCTCAACGGGGCGGGCACCACCGCGCACGCGCCCTGGAACCAGCCGAAGATCCACGGCTCGCTGCCCTGGCCCCACGAGGGCGCACCGCTCCCCGGCTGACCCGCGGACCGCCCGCACCGCCCCCGTACGCAATGAAGTCTGGTGATCAGCGTCGTGAACCCCGTCTCTCTCCACCCCAAGGAACAGCCCGACGTCAGCGTGGTCGTCGACGTGGCCGATGCCGCGGGCCAGATCGGCGGCTGTCTGGAATCGCTGCTGGCCCAGGGCGACGACGGATTCCTGGTGGAGGTACTGGTCCTCGACCGCGGCTCCCGGGACGGCACCCGCGAGGTGCTCCAGCAGTGGGCGGCCCGCCACCCGGCGCTGAAGTGCTCGTCCGCGCCCACCCCTTCGGACACCCCGGCCCAGGCACGCAACGCGGGCATCGAGCAGTCGGCCGGACGCCATCTCCTCTTCCTCAGCGGTACCGACCGGCTGGCCCCCGGCGCGCTCAGGAGCATGGTGCGGGCGGCCGACGAGAACGACGCCGATGTCGTCCTGGGCAAGGTGGCGGGCCTGGACGGCCAGAAGGTCGGCACATCCATGTTCACCCGGAGCGCGGCCGACGCCGACCTCGCCACCTCGCGGGTCTACTGGTCGCTGAGCGCCGACAAGCTCTTCCGCCGCTCGCTGGTCGACCGGTGCGGGCTGCGCTTCCCCGAGGACTGGTCACTCGGCGACGACCAGGCGTTCACCGCGCTCGCCTATCTGTACGCGGACCGGATCTCCGTCGTCGCCGACCAGGTCTGTGTCGAGCAGGCCCGCCGGGTCCCCGGCGTGAACACCTCCCGGTTCAGCGGCTCACTCGCCGACCGGATGGCGCTCACCCGCCGGATGGTCGCCCTCGTCACCGAGCGGGTCCAGCCGGGCCCGCTCCGGGACCAGCTGCTCGCCCGCCACTTCGAGCTGGAACTCGGCAAGGCCACCGGCGCCACCTATCTGGCCTGCGAGGACCAGGAGTTGCGCCGGTCCGCGCTCAGCGAGTGCCGCGGACTGCTCGACCTCCACGCGGGCCCCGACGTCTTCCGCAGACTGCCCCGGCCGCTCTCGGTGCGCCTGGAGCTGATCCGCCGGGGCCTGTTCGCGGAGGCCGAGCGGATGATCGCGTTCGAGCAGGGCAAGGAGAAGGCCGCGCTGTTCGTCGAGCACGGGCGGGCCTACCGCCGGTACCCCTTCTTCCGGGATCCCGAAGCCGGCCTGCCCGACGCGTACTTCGAGATCACCCAGACCCTGCGGGCCAAACACCGGCTGACCGGACTGAGCTGGTCGGGCACCGTGCTCAAGGTGCAGGGCCACTGCTACATCGAGCAGTTGTCCACCCGCGACCCGGCCGTCCGCGTGGTGCTGCGCGAGCGCGCGAGCGGCGCCGAGTACCGCTTCCGCGTCTACACCACACCCACCCCCAAGCTCGACGCTGCGACCCGCGCCGACCGGGCACAGGCCGGGTTCGAGGCACGGCTCGACCTGTCGGCCGCCGACGGCTACCAGCCCGTCGCACCCGGCCTGTGGGACCTGTTCCTCCACGTCTCCTACCAGGGCGTCGGCAAGGAGGTACGGCTCGGCGGGGTCCGCGCGGACACGGTCACCGACCGCACCAGGCAGGGGGTCGTGGTCGGCGGGGCCGACGCCTCGGGCCTGGAGACGGTCTGCCACCTCTACGCGACGAAGGCCGGCAACCTCACCGCCGAGGTCTCCGCGAGGCGCCCGCTCCCGCAGTGACGGCCCCGCCGTACCGGCTGCCCCGGTGACGGTGCCGTACGGTCCTCACACCCGGCCGCACGTGTGGATCGCCAGCATCCTGGCCCGCGAGCCGCCGGTCGCGAAGCCCACACAGAGCTCAGGGCCGCCTTCCCGCCGCCTGACGGCGAGCCCTTCCGGCTCCCGGTAGGCGAGACCGGCCCCGGCGGTGATCCGGCGCGGGGCCGGGGGCCGGCCGCCGCGCAGATCGACCGCGGTGACCCGGGTATTGCCGCCGGAGATCTGCGGGTTGGCGCCGGATGACGGTGTGTACGCGTTGCCCGCGAGCTGGTACACCCGGTCACCGTAGAGCACGCAGCCCTGGAAGGTCTCGGCCGTGCTCCGTCCCCGCTGGGGCGCGGTGTGCAGCGGTTCGTAGCGGCCCGCGAGGAAGGCGTCCATGCCGTACACCGCGTACCACTGCTGCCGCACGCCGCCCGCCGCCACCGTCCAGTAGCTCACCATCACCCGGCGCGTGGCGTTGTCGACGCTGGGCTGGTTGGCCAGGGAGCCGGGGACCGGACGGTGGTGCCGCAGACCGGGGTGGCCGCTGTCGAGGACCGCGGCGTGCCGGAAGGCGAACCGGCTGATGGCGAGGCCGTACCCGGTATCGGGATGGGCCTGCGACTCCGTCCAGAGGAAGACGCCGGATGCGGACGGCTCGACGCCGAGCGAGACACCGTGGCCGAAGCCGCGCAGGAACATATGGCCGAGGGTCCGCCCGCCAGCGGAGAGCCGCGTCACACAGAGGTCGCCGCGCCTGTTCCGCTCCGCGCTCGTCAGCCGGCGCGGCTCACCGGGCAGCCGCACCCCGCCCTGGACCAGCTGGACGGCGTAGATGTCGCCCCTGCTGTCGTCGAAGGCGAACGACTGGGGGACCGTGGTCTGGTGGAGCGCGGTGGGGGCCAGGATCTGCGAGCGGCCGGCCGGCTCGGAGGCGCCGTCCCGGCCGTCCGTCCGCTGCTCCGTGAACCACAGGCCGCCGGCCACACCGCCGGCCGCTGCCGCCGCCGATACGCCCGCCCACAGCGCGGTCCTGCGCGAGTACTTCCGGTGTCTTTCCACGAACCGTTCCGCTCCCCGGCATCCGCCGTCCGGCAGACAGCCGGCCTGTCACTCCCACGAACCCGGGGAAAAGACCATTTTGTCATACCACCACGGCCGGACCTCAACGGCGTGTGCCCGCCCCGGAATCACCGGGACGGGCACACACACGCAGACACCAGGGCTCCCGGCGCGCGGGCTCCCGGGTCAGGCCGGAACGCTCGCCACGCCCTTCGCCAGGAACGGCTTGCCGTTCACCCGCTGCGACACACCCTCACGGTCCAGGTACGGCGTGATGCCGCCCAGGTGGAAGGGCCAGCCGGCGCCGGTGATCAGGCAGAGGTCGATGTCCTGCGCCTCGGCGACGACACCCTCCTCCAGCATCAGACCGATCTCCTGCGCCACCGCGTCCAGCACCCGGTCCCGGGTCTGCTCCTCGGAGAGCACCGAAGTGCCCTGCTTGAGGAGTGCGACGACCTCCGGGTCCAGCTCGGGCTTGCCCGACTCGTGGACGTAGAAGCCGCGCTTGCCCGCCTTGACGACGGCGGCCAGGTTCTCCGAGACGGTGAAGCGCTCGGGGAAGGCGCGGTGCAGGGTCTCCGAGACATGCAGACCGATGGCCGGGCCGACCAGCTCCAGCAGCACCAGCGGGGACATCGGCAGACCGAGCGGCTCCACGGCCTTCTCGGCCACCTCGACCGGGGTGCCCTCGTCGATGACGTTCTGGATCTCGCCCATGAAGCGGGTGAGGATGCGGTTGACGACGAACGCCGGGGCGTCCTTCACCAGCACCGCGGTCTTCTTCAGCTTCCGCGCCACACCGAACGCCGTGGCCAGCGAGGCGTCGTCGGTCTGCTCACCGCGCACGATCTCCAGCAGCGGCAGGATCGCGACCGGGTTGAAGAAGTGGAAGCCGACGACCCGCTCGGGGTGCTTCAGCTTCGACGCCATCTCCGAGACCGAGAGCGAGGAGGTGTTGGTGGCCAGGATCGCGTGCGCCGGGGCGACCGCCTCGACCTCGGCGAACACCTGCTGCTTGACGCCGATCTCCTCGAAGACCGCCTCGATGACGAAGTCGGCGTCCGCGAAGCCCTCGGCCTTGTCGAGCACACCGCTCACCAGGGCCTTGAGACGGTTGGCCTTGTCCTGGTTGATACGGGACTTCAGCAGCAGCTTGTCGATCTCGGCGTGCACATAGCCCACGCCCTTGTCGACGCGCTCCTGGTCGATGTCGGTGAGCACCACCGGCACTTCGAGGCGGCGCAGGAAGAGCAGCGCCAGCTGCGAGGCCATCAGACCGGCGCCGACGACACCGACCTTGGTGACCGGGCGGGCCAGGTTCTTGTCCGGGGCGCCGGCCGGGCGCTTGGCACGCTTCTGGACCAGGTTGAACGCGTAGATACCGCTGCGCAGTTCACCGCCCATGATCAGGTCGGCGAGGGCCACGTTCTCCGAGTCGAAGCCCTGCTCCAGGTCACCGTCCTTGGCGGCGGCGATGATGTCCAGCGCCCGGTAGGCGGCCGGGGCCGCGCCGTGCACCTTGGAGTCCGCGATGGCCCGGCCGCGTGCGACCGCGGCGTCCCAGGCTTCGCCGCGGTCGATCTCCGGGCGTACGACCTCGATCTCACCGCGCAGGACCGCCGAGGTCCAGATCAGCGACTGCTCCAGGAAGTCGGCGCCCTCGAAGATCGCGTCGGCGATCCCCAGCTCGTGGACCTGCGCGCCCTTCAACTGCCGGTTCTGGTTCAGCGAGTTCTCGATGATGACCGAGACCGCGCGGTCCGCGCCGATCAGGTTGGGGAGCAGCGCGCAGCCGCCCCAGCCGGGCACCAGGCCGAGGAAGACCTCGGGCAGCGAGAAGGCGGGCAGCGACTTGGTCACCGTGCGGTAGGCGCAGTGCAGTCCGACCTCCACGCCACCGCCCATCGCCGCGCCGTTGTAGTACGCGAAGGTGGGAACGGCCAGTGTGGAGAGCCGCTTGAAGACGTCGTGGCCGCCCTTGCCGATGGCGAGCGCGTCCGAGTGGGTCTTCAGCAGCTCGACGCCCTTGAGGTCGGCGCCGACCGCGAAGATGAACGGCTTGCCGGTGATGCCGACACCGGTGATCGTGCCCTCGGCCGCCTCCTTCTCGACCTGGTCGATGGCGGCGTCGAGGTTGGCCAGCGACTGCGGGCCGAAGGTGGTCGGCTTGGTGTGGTCCAGGCCGTTGTCGAGCGTGATCAGCGCGAACCTGCCCGCGCCGCCCGGCAGATCGAGGTGGCGCACCTGTGCCTGGGTGACGACCTCGTCGGGGAACAGCTCGGCCGCGCCCTTCAGGAGATCGGAGGTGGTGGTGCTCACTTGGTGCCTCCGGCTGTGGTGTCGAAGTGGGGGTTCTCCCAGATGACCGATGCGCCCATGCCGAAGCCGACGCACATGGTGGTCAGTCCGTAGCGGACCTGCGGGTGCTCCTCGAACTGCCGCGCCAGCTGCGTCATCAGACGCACTCCGGAGGAGGCGAGGGGGTGGCCGAAGGCGATGGCGCCGCCGTACTGGTTGACGCGCGCGTCGTCGTCGGCGATGCCGTAGTGCTCCAGGAACGCGAGCACCTGCACGGCAAAGGCCTCATTGATCTCGAAGAGACCGATGTCGTCGATGGAGAGACCCGCCTTGGCGAGGGCCTTCTCGGTCGACGGGATCGGGCCGTACCCCATGACCTCGGGCTCTACACCCGCGTACGCGTACGACACCAGGCGCATCCTGACCGGCAGCCCGAGCTCGCGCGCGGTCTCCTCGGACGCGATCAGCGAGGCGGTGGCACCGTCGTTGAGCCCTGCGGCGTTGCCCGCGGTGACCCGGCCGTGCGCCCGGAACGGCGTCTTGAGCCCGGCGAGCGACTCCAGGCTGGTGCCGGGTCGCATCGGCTCGTCGGCGGTGGCGAGGCCCCAGCCGGTCTCGCCGGCCTCGGCGTTGGTGTTGCGGACCGATACCGGCACCAGGTCCTGCTGGATCTTGCCGTTGGCGTACGCCTTGGCGGCCTTCTCCTGCGAACGCACCGCGTACTCGTCGGCGCGCTGCTTGGTGATCGTGGGGTAGCGGTCGTGCAGGTTCTCCGCCGTCATCCCCATGAAGAGGGCGGACTCGTCGACCAGCTTCTCGGAGACGAACCGGGGGTTCGGGTCGACGCCCTCGCCCATCGGGTGGCGTCCCATGTGCTCGACACCGCCCGCGAGGACGATGTCGTACGCGCCGAAGGCGATCGAGCCGGCGGTCGCCGTCACGGCCGTCATCGCGCCCGCGCACATACGGTCGACGGAGAAGCCGGGCACCGACTGCGGCAGCCCGGCCAGGATGCCCGCGGTGCGCCCGAGGGTCAGGCCCTGGTCGCCGATCTGTGTGGTCGCCGCGATGGCCACCTCGTCGATCTTGGCGGGGTCGAGATCCGGGTTGCGGCGCAGCAGCTCCCGGATCGCCTTCACGACGAGATCGTCGGCGCGGGTCTCGTGGTAGATGCCCTTCGGGCCCGCCTTGCCGAACGGGGTGCGGACGCCGTCGACGAAGACGACGTCCCGGATGGTACGAGGCACGAGAGCTCTCCTCCAGGGTGCGGGATGGCACTGCTGCTGCGGGCACGCCGGGGCGCGCTGCGCAAGGCCATGCTACCCACGGGTAACCATGCTGCCCAGTCCTTGGCCCGGGAGCGTCGAAGGTCACACACCGGTGGGCCCGGACGTGGAGCGGCGGTATCGGCGCGGGCGGGGCCGTTCGTCACCCCCGCGGCCCGGGACCGCTTCCGCCGCGTGCGGTCAGCGGGGCGCGGCGCCCCCGTCGAGAACCCCTGCCATGAGCCGGCGCGCGTAAGCCGCGTCGAGGCCGTCCGGGCGGAAGAGGATGCGGTACATCAGCGGGGCGACGACGCGGTCGATGACCGTCTCGACATCGGGTGCGTCTTCGTCCCGGTCGGCCGCGCGGCTGAGGATGATGCCGATCTGCTCGGCCGCGTAGGCCGAGCACTGGCCGGAGTTGCTGCCGTCCGGATCGCCGAGCAGCGCGTCGCGGATGTAGGCGCGACCCGCGGGGGAGGCCATCTCGTCGCGGAACTGCTCGGCCCAGACCGTCAGATCGGACGCCAGGTCACCGTGCTCCCCCGGAGCGGTGTCGGGGCGCAGACGTTCCACCGCGACGTCCGAGAGGAGTTCCTGGAGGTCGCCCCAGCGGCGGTAGATCGTCGATGGGGTGACTCCCGCACGCTGGGCGACCAGCGGCACCGTCAGGGCGTCCCTGCCCTTCTCGGACTCCAGTTCACGTACCGCGGCGTGCACCGATGCCTGGACCCGGGCGCTGCGCCCGCCGGGACGCACCATCTGTCTGCGGCTCATGGCGCCACCTTAAAGCAAACCGATTGCGTCTGGAGCGGTGCGGCCGGGCCGGCCCGTGCCCGTCTCAGAGCACCGGAGCGGGCACGCGGGCGGGCGCCGTCCGTTCGTAGGAGTGACCCACCCGCAGGAGCGCCGCCTCCCCGAAGGGCCTGCCGAGCAGTTGCATGCCGATCGGCAGGCCCGCCGCGTCGTGGCCGGCCGGTACGGAGAGCGCGGGCACACCGGTGATGTTGGCCGGGGCGGAGAGGCGTACATAGGCGTCGGACACGTTCTCCACCGTGCCGTCGGACCAGGTGATCGTCGACTGGCCGGCCGGTACCGCGGTCGCCGGGACGGACGGGGCGGCGATCACATCCACCTCGTCCAGCATGCGCTCCCACTCCTGCCGCATCAGCGTCCGAGCCCGCTGGGCACGCAAGTAGTCCCCTACGGGCATCAGTTCGCCGGCTTCGAGGAGGGCGCGGACGTCCGCCCCGTACAGTTCCGGGACCGCGCGCAGGGTCTGTTCGTGATAGGCGCTGGCCTCCGGGACCATCAGGCCCCAGTGTGTCGCCCGGACATAGCGCGTCATCGGGATCTCGACCTCGACGAGCTGAGCGCCGAGGCCCTCCAGCCGGCCGATGGCGCGGCGGACCACGGCCTCCACCTCCGGGTCGACGTGGTCGAAGTAGAAGTTGCGCGGCACCCCGACACGCAGCCCCGCGAGGTCCGTTGCGGGAGGTGGTCCGTAGTCCAGGCCGGGCAGCGCCAGACTGGCGGGGTCGCGTGGGTCGTGCCCGGCCAGGGCGCACATCACCAGGGCCGCGTCCTCGACGGTGCGGGTGAGGGGGCCGACGTGGTCCAGCGACCAGGACAGCGAGGTCACACCGTGGCGGGGCACGAGGCCGTAGGTCGGCTTGAGGCCGACGACCCCGTTGAGCGCGGCGGGTACCCGGATCGAGCCGCCGGTGTCGGTGCCCAGGGCGAAGGTCGCGGTTCCCGCCGCGACCGCGACGGCCGACCCGCCGCTGGAGCCGCCGGCGACCCGTCCCCGGTCCCGGGCGTTGTGGGTCTGCGGTGTGGTCAGCCCGTAGGCGAACTCATGGGTGTGGGTCTTGCCGACGAGGACCGCGCCCGCCGCCGTCAGGCGCGAGGCGACCGTGCTGTCGGCGGTCGCGCGATGGCCGGCCCGGACCCGGGAGCTGGCCGTGGTCGCCGTGCCGGCGACATCGATGAGGTCCTTCAGCCCCATCGGGATTCCGTGCAGCGGCCCCCGGAAACGGCCGGCCGCGGCCTCGCGCTCGGCGTCGAGCGCCGCCAGCCGCGCCCGTTCCGCCGTGACCGTGACATAGGCCCCGAGCGCCGGGTCCACCCGCTCGATGCGGTCGAGCACCGAATCCACCAGCTCGACGGGTGACACCCGGCGCTCCCGTATCGCGTCCGCGCCCGCCGCGAGGGACAGTTCAGACAGCTCCATCGTGCTGCTCCTCTCCCGCGCGGTAGGCGAAGGCGGGCGGGGTGTCACCGAAGTCCAGTTCCCGCAGGACGGAGACGACGGAGTGGATGTGATCGGCGACCGCCGCGACCCCGGCATGGCGGGCGTCCTCCAACGGCAGTCCGGCGCGGGCGGCGAGGCGGGCCGCTTCCGTCGGTGCGAGTGCGTCTGCGGACATGGGTGTTCTCTCCCTGAACAGGCTGGAAGCGGTGGGGCTGGTTCGGTGACCACACCATAAAAGCTAAAGTTTTGCTTTAGCTGACTGTAGGGTCTACGGTGCGTTAAAGCAAATATTTCGCGTTACGGGGAGGGTGTCCTCTGTCCCTCCCGTCCGGCGCTTTGCGGGCAACCCGCGGACAACGCCTCCGGCGGCCCGCCCGACGGCATCCGGCGAACGAAAGGAACCACCCGCCATGCACACTTCACCGGCCGACGAGTCCACCGTTCCCGCGCCCGCCCCCTCCTGGCCGGTGGGTGAGGTCACGGTCCACCGCATCGACGAGGTCCCCCTGCCGCCCGCGACCGGATCCTGGCTGCTGCCCGCCGCCACCGCTGACGTGGTCTCACCACAGCGTTGGCTGCGCCCCGACTTCGCGGACCACGACGGCATCCTGCACATCGACAGCCACAGCTTCGCGTTCGAGGCGGGCGGTCTGCGCATCCTCGTCGACACCGGCATCGGCAACGGCAAGACGCGTGCGAACCCGGCATGGCACCGTCTCCGGACCGGCTACCCCGAGCGCCTCACCGCCGCGGGATTTCCCCCCGACTCCGTCGACCTGGTCGTCCTCACCCACCTGCACACCGACCACGTCGGCTGGAACACCCAGGAGGTGAACGGCCGTTGGGTCCCCACCTTCCCCCACGCCCGCTATGTCACCTCTCGGACCGAGCGGCAGTTCTGGGCCGGTTACGACATGGACGAGTCACGTCGGCAGATGTTCGAGGACTCCGTCATCCCCGTGGAGGAGGCAGGACTGCTCGACCTCGTCGACGTCCCCGCCGAGATCGCCCCCGGGGTGCGCCTGCTGCCCACCCCTGGCCACACCCCCGGCCATATCGCCGTCGAGCTGACCAGTCGCGGCGAGACGGCGCTGATCACCGGCGACTGCGTCCACCACCCCGTCCAGTTCGCCCACCCCGCCATCGGCAGCTGCGTCGACATCGACCCTCAACAGTCCGAGGCCACCCGCCGCGAACTGCTGGGCTCACTCGCCGGTACCGGCACCCTCGTCCTGGGCACCCACTTCCCGCCACCCACCGCGGGCCGCGTGATCACCCACGGGGACGCCTATCGCCTCTCACCCGTCCCCCCGGCCTGACCGGTCCGCTTCTCCCCGCCGGTCATGGCTCCCGTGGTGTGCCGTGCCGTCCGTACAGCAGCGCGGCACCGCGCCCCGGAGGCCGGACGGACCCGCCCTGGAATTCGGCCAGAAATAGCGGTTGTCCAGCGGTTGTCCTGCCGTCTTCGCGCCGGAGAGATCGGGTGGTCCGCTCCACTTGTCCGGACTTGACCAGGTGAAGCCCTGGAGACGCGTGTCCTGGGATCGGGGTCGAATCCGTCGGTGGCCGGTCCCTGGACGGCCGGATGGCCGTCGGGGATGTCCGGGTCTGCGGCGGGGCCGTCGCAGACCCGGGTTGTCAGCTCCGGGCCGGCGGGTCCTGGACCGCGGCGGTCAGCAGCGGAGCGACCTGCTCGATCTGCCAGCGACGGGCACCCAGCCCGGCCAGCACGGCCGAGACCGACTCCACTGTCCGCTCCCGCGGCGGCTCCCAGCACACCCGGCGCACGGTGTCCGGGGTCATCAGATTCTCCTGTGGCATGTTCAGCTCATCGGCGAGTGCCGAAACGGCCGCGCGCGCAGCGGAGAGCCGGGCGGCGGCGGCCGGGTCCTTGTCCGCCCAGGCGCGGGGCGGCGGCGGGCCTGCCACCTGCTGGCCCGGCTGCGGGAGCGCGGTGTCGGGGAGCGCCTTCGCCCGGTCGACAGCGGCCTGCCACTGCTCCAGCTGGCGCTTGCCCATGCGGTGGCCGAAACCCGGCAGTGCGGTGAGCTCCTGGAGATTCGCCGGGAGACCGAGCGCCGCCTCGACGATGGCGCCGTCACCGAGGACCTTCCCGGGGGAGACGTCGCGCCGCTGCGCCACCGCGTCGCGGGTGTTCCACAGCTCCCGCACCACCGCCATCTGACGGCGCCTGCGCACCTTGTGCATCCCGGACGTACGGCGCCAGGGGTCCTTGCGCGGCGGGGCGGGCGGCGCCGAAGCGATGGCCTCGAACTCCTCCAGCGCCCAGCCCAGCTTCCCCTGTCCCTCCAGCTCCTCCTCCAGCGCGTCCCGGAGGTCGACCAGCAGCTCCACGTCGAGCGCGGCGTAGCGCAGCCAGGGCTCGGGGAGCGGGCGGGTCGACCAGTCGACCGCCGAGTGGCCCTTCTCCAGCGTGAAGCCCAGCACGCTCTCGACCATGGCGCCGAGGCCGACCCGCGGGAATCCGGCCAGCCGCCCGGCCAGCTCGGTGTCGAAGATCCGGCTGGGAATCATGCCTATTTCCCGCAGGCAGGGGAGGTCCTGAGTGGCGGCGTGCAGCACCCACTCGGCGTCGGCGATGGCCGCGCCGAGTGCGGAGAGGTCGGGGCAGCCCACCGGATCGACGAGGGCGCTGCCCGCGCCCTCACGGCGCAGCTGCACCAGGTACGCGCGCTGGCCGTACCGGTAGCCGGACGCGCGCTCGGCGTCGACGGCGACAGGCCCTGTCCCCGCGGCGAACGCGGCCACGACAGCGGCCAGTGCTTCATCGGTGGCAACCACCGGCGGAATGCCCTCGCGGGGCTCCAGCAAGGGGATCGGCGCCTGTTCGACGTCGGCCGGGGGAGCGCCCCCAGTGGTTCGCAGTGCTGTCTCTGCTGCGGTCTCTTGAGCGTCGGTCACCCGTCAAGGGTATCGGTGAACGCACAGCACCCGCCGACGTTGCGCTGCGTCGACGGGTGCTGAGGGGGCTGAAACCAGTCAGTGGCGTGCGGTGGTCCGCCCTGTCGGATCGATCACGTCAGTGGATGATTCCGGTACGGAGCGCCACCGCGACCATCCCGGCCCGGTCGCCCGTGCCGAGCTTGCGTGCGATGCGGGCGAGGTGGCTCTTGACGGTCAGGGCCGAGAGGCCCATGGAGACGCCGATGGCCTTGTTGGACTGACCTTCGGCGACCAGCCGCAGCACTTCGACCTCACGGCCGGAGAGCTCGCGGTAGCCACCCGGGTGGCTCGGGGTACCCGGGGGGCGGCGCTGCATCCGGGCGGCGCCGATGGGTGCGGCGCCGGGCCGGGTCGGGTGGCCGATGTTGTTGCGGGTGCCGGTGACGACATAGCCCTTGACGCCGCCCGCGAGGGCGTTGCGCACGGCGCCGATGTCGTCGGCGGCGGAGAGTGCCAGACCGTTGGGCCAGCCTGCGGCCCGGGTCTCGGACAGCAGGGTCAGCCCGGAACCGTCGGGCAGGTGGACGTCGGCCACGCAGATGTCACGTGGTTTGCCGACGCGGGGACGGGCCTCCGCGATGGACGACGCCTCGATGACGTCACGTACTCCGAGGGCCCACAGATGGCGGGTGACGGTGGAGCGGACGCGTGGGTCGGCCACGACGACCATGGCCGTCGGCTTGTTCGGGCGGTAGGCGACCAGGCTTGCGGGCTGCTCTAGGAGAACGGACACCAGGCCTCCTGGGGGGAAGGTGCGGAACGAGTGCCGGCCGGGGGAAGAGCCGGGGCGAACCGTGCTTGAAGGGTCACAGACTTCTTCGGCAGCAAACCCGCCCGCCTTTAGAGAATGATCACGATTTAGTGAGTAACAATTCGGGCAAATCGGATGCCTGACCGATCATTCGAAAGATGCCCGTGTCCCACGAAGACGCTGTTCATGCCGTTGCCGCGCCGCCCGGCGCGTCGGGCGGCGCCCCGGCCGGGGCTCGGGTAGTGCGCGGTAGCCGACGGGGCGTCAGCACACGGGGATGTCGGCACGGCGCGATCGAAGGGCGTGCGGGTCGTGGGCACGGCGCGATCGACGGGCGCGGGCTCGGCAGGCGTGCGGGTCGTGGGCATATGGCCGGTGGGCACGTAGCCGGTCGGCTCGCGCAGCGCGGGGGTGTGGCCGGGCGGGCGGTGGATGCGCGGCGGGTGCGACTCGGCAGTCGGGATGGCAGGGACCGAGGCGGTGCGGTGGGTGCGGTGGGTTCGGTGGGCGCGCGTCGGCAGAGGGGGCCACGGCGGTCCGGCGGGTGCGGTGGCAGGGGCGTGACGGTCCGGTGGGTGCGGTGGCAGGGGCGTGACGGTCCGGTGGGGGCGCGGCTCAGTGGGTGCGTGGTCCGCGGCGCTGCGGCAGCGAGACCACCCCGGCGTCCGGCGGTCCGACCGGCGGCAGCCCGGCGATCTGGCAGAGCAGATCGCACCAGGCGGCCAGGTGTGCCCCGGTGTCCGGCACCCCGCCCAGCCCCTCACGCGGGGTCCAGGAGGCCCGGATCTCGATCTGGGTCGCCGGCTTGCGCTCCGCGAGGCCGCCGAAATAGTGCGAACCGGCCCGTGTGACGGTGCCGCTGGCCTCCCCGTACGACAGTCCGCGCCCCTGCAGCGCGCCCGTCAGCCACGACCAGCAGACCTCGGGCAGCAGCGGGTCGGCGGCCATCTCGGGTTCCAGCTCGGCGCGGACCAGTGTCACCAGCCGGAAGGACCCCTGCCAGGCGTCGTGCCCGGCCGGGTCGTGCAGCAGGACGAGCCTGCCGTCGGCCAGGTCGTTGTCGTCCTCGACGACCGCGGCCTCCAGCGCGTAGGCGTACGGTGCGAGCTTGCGCGGCGGCTTGGTCGGGTCGATCTCCATCTCCGGCCGCAGGCGCGCCGACTGCAAGGCGTCGACCGCCTGCCTGAACTCGGGCGGGACGGGCGGGACGGAGTCCGTCTCCGTGCCGTTCGCACCGTCAGCGCCATCTGAAAATCGTTCCTGAGCCGCAGCCATGCGGGGAAGACTAGGCGGAACGACGCAGTTGCGTGCGGAGGGACACCCGGGCCGGGGAAACGGCTTCCCCCGCACATGCGAAACTTCTCCGCGTGAGTGTCAACGACCGCCCTCTGGGCGCCCAGAACCCGACAGCCGACTCCGCCTTCCTCAAGGCCTGCAGGCGTGAGCCGGTGCCGCACACCCCTGTCTGGTTCATGCGGCAGGCCGGCCGCTCACTCCCCGAGTACCTGAAGGTGCGCGAGGGGATCGCGATGCTCGACTCGTGCACGCGGCCCGACCTGATCACGGAGATCACTCTCCAGCCGGTCCGCCGCCACAAGGTGGACGCCGCGATCTACTTCAGCGACATCGTCGTACCGCTCAAGGCCATCGGGATCGACCTCGACATCAAGCCCGGGGTCGGCCCGGTGATCGCCCGGCCGGTCCGCACCCGCGCCGACCTCGCGCAACTGCGTGACCTTGAGCCTGCCGACGTCTGGTACGTCACCGAGGCGATGGGCATGCTCACCGCCGAGCTGGGGAACACCCCGCTCATCGGGTTCGCCGGTGCGCCCTTCACGCTCGCGAGCTACCTCGTGGAGGGCGGCCCGTCCCGCAACCACGAGCACACCAAGGCCATGATGTACGGCGAACCGGAGCTCTGGGCCGAGCTGCTCGACCGGCTCGCCGGGATCACCGCCGCCTTCCTCCGGATCCAGATCGAGGCGGGTGCGAGCGCCGTCCAGCTCTTCGACTCCTGGGTGGGCGCGCTCGCTCCGGCCGACTACCGGCGCTCGGTGATGCCCGCTTCGGCGAAGGTCTTCGACGCGGTGGCGCCGTACGGGGTGCCGCGCATCCACTTCGGTGTCGGCACCGGTGAGCTGCTCGGGCTGATGGGGGAGGCCGGCGCGGATGTCGTCGGCGTCGACTGGCGGGTGCCGATGGACGAGGCGGCCCGGCGGGTCGGCCCCGGCAAGGCGCTCCAGGGCAACCTCGACCCGGCCGTCCTCTTCTCCACCCCGGAGGCCGTCGCGGCCAAGGCCGACGAGGTGCTGGCCGCGGCGGCCGGTCTTGAGGGCCATGTCTTCAACCTCGGCCACGGCGTCCTTCCGACGACCGATCCCGACGCGCTGACCCGGCTGGTGGAGTACGTCCACACCCACACGGCCCGCTGAACGCCCAGCTCCGTTCCCGGTGTGCCGGACGGCCCCGACCGTTCGGCACACCCAGGGCCGTGAGCCCTGGCGTCCCTCCTGCTTACGCGGTTCCGCCCTGCTGCATCCCCGCCCGGCGCACCTCGGTGACCGCCTTCCGCGCGGCGACCAGCACCGGGTCCCAGACCGGTGAGAACGGCGGCGCGTACCCCAGGTCCAGCGTGACCATCTGCTCCACCGTCATCCCCGCGGTGAGTGCGACGGCCGCGATGTCCACCCGCTTCGCCGCGCCCTCCCGCCCCACGATCTGGGTGCCGAGCAGCCGCCCGGTCCGCAGCTCGGCGAGCATCTTCACCGTCATCACGGCCGCGCCCGGGTAGTAACCGGCGCTGTGGGTCGACTCGATGGTCGCCGTGACGTACCGCAGCCCGGCCGCGTCCGCGTCCTTCTCCCGCAGTCCGGTCCTGCCGATCTCCAGGTCGCAGACCTTGCTCACCGCCGTACCGACGACACCGGGAAACGTGCCGTACCCGCCGCCCACGTTCGATCCGATGATCTGGCCGTGCTTGTTCGCGTGGGTGCCGAGGGCGATGTGCCGGGTGCGGCCCGAGACCAGGTCGAGCACCTCGACGCAGTCGCCGCCCGCCCAGATGTTCCGGTGCCCGCGCACCCGCATCGACAGATCGGTCAGCAGCCCGCCGTACTCGCCCAGCGGCAGCCCCGCGGCGGCGGCGAGGCCGGTCTGGGGTTCCACGCCGATCCCCAGGACCACGATGTCCGCCGGGTATTCGGCGTCGTCGGTGGCGACCGCGCGGGCCCGTCCCCGCTCGTCCGTGCGGATGGCGGTGACCTCGGCGCCGGTCACCGTGGAGATGCCCATGCCGTCCATCGCGTCATGGACCAGCTTCCCCATGTCCGGGTCGAGCGTGGACATCGGCTGGGCGGCACGGGTCAGGACCGTCACCTCGTACCCGCGGTGCAGCAGCGCCTCCGCCATCTCGACGCCGATGTATCCGGCCCCCACGATGACCGCGCGGCTGCCGGACGCCGCCCGCAGCGACTCGATCAGGGCCTGGCCGTCGCCCAGCGTCTGCACACCGTGCACACCCGGCGCGTCGATACCGGGCAGCGGGGGACGCACCGGACGCGCTCCTGTGGCGATGACGAGCTTGTCGTACGCCGTCCAGCCGGCCGCCCCCGATTCCAGGTCGCGGGCGTGCACCCGCTGCCCCCCGACGTCGATCTCCGTCACCTCGGTCCGCATCCGCAGATCGATCGAACGGGCGCGGTGCTCAGCGGGGGTGCGGGCGACGAGATCGTCCCGCTCGCCGACCTCACCGCCGACCCAGTAGGGGATGCCGCACGCGGAGAACGAGGTGAACGGAGAGCGCTCGAAGGCGATGATCTCCAGCTCATCGGGGCCCCTGAGCCTGCGGGCCTGGGATGCGGCTGCCATCCCTGCCGCGTCCCCGCCGATGACCACTAGTCGTTCCACTGCCATTGCCTCTACCTCCGGGCCTGTCACCGCTTCGTCCACCGCTCTTCGTACCGGACTTCCTGCCCTCTCTCCGGTCGGTGAGCCGGTTCCGGACCGTCATGTCGGACCCCCGGAACCGATTTGAGAGGGTGGGGGCATGAATGCGGACACGCGTACGCCCCATGTCGTCGTCGTCGGAGGCGGGATCTCGGGTCTCGCGGCAGCCCACCGGCTGGTCGGCACCGGGGCCCGGGTCACGGTCCTGGAGGGGGCGGGCCGGGTCGGCGGGAAGCTCCACACCGGCGAGATCGAGGGCGTACGGGTCGACCTCGGCGCCGAGTCGATGCTCGCCCGGCGCCCGGAGGCGGTGGCCCTCGCGCGTGAGGCAGGACTGGGCGACGCGCTCCAGCCGCCGGCCACCAGCGGCGCCGCCCTCTGGAACAGGGGCGCGCTGACCCCGATGCCCACCGGCCATGTGATGGGCGTACCGGCCGGCCCGGACGGGCTCGGCGGTGTGCTCTCCGACGAGGGGCTGCGCCGTATCGGCCGGGACGCCGAGCTGCCGCCCGCCGACATCGGCGAGGACATCGCACTGGGCGAGTACGTGGCCGCCCGGATGGGCCGCGAGGTCGTCGACCGGCTGGTCGAGCCGCTGCTCGGCGGGGTCTACGCGGGCGACGTCTACCGCACCTCGATGCGCGCCGCCGTCCCCGCGCTCTACGAGGCCGCACGCGGCAACCCCACGCTCGGCGCCGCGGTGCGCTCGCTCCAGCAGCGCACCGCTCCCGCGTCCGGCCCGGTCTTCATGGGCATCGACGGCGGCATCGGCACGCTTCCGGTCGCCGTGGCCGACGCGGTACGCGCCGGGGGCGGCGAAGTCCTGCTGCACCGGCCCGCGCTGGAGCTGCGGCGCACCCCGGACGGCTGGCTGATCCGCACCGGCGGACAGGACGGCGGCCGCACCCTCGACGCGGACGCCGTGGTGCTCGCCGTACCCGCCTGGGCGGCCTCCGCGCTGCTGGCCGGTGAGGCGCCCGCCGCCTCCGCCGAGCTGGCCGCCGTCGAGTACGCCTCGATGTCGCTGGTCACCCTGGCCTTCCGCCGTACGGAGCTGCGGCTCCCCGAATCGACGGGCTTCCTCGTACCGCCCGTGGACGGCCACGCCATCAAGGCGTCCACCTTCTCCAGCCGTAAGTGGGCCTGGTCGGACGCCGACCCGGATCTCGTCGTGCTGCGGACCTCGCTGGGCCGCTACGGCGACGAGGAGCATCTGCACCGCGAGGACGCCGACCTGGTGGACCTCTCGTTGCACGACCTGGGCGAGGCCGTCGGACTCACGGCGAAACCGGTCGCCACCGAGGTGACCCGGTGGATCGGCGGGCTGCCCCAGTACCCGGTCGGCCATCTCGCCCGGGTGGCCCGGGTGCGGGCGGCGGTCGGCGCCCTGCCGGGGCTGCGGATCTGCGGCGCCGCCTACGACGGGGTGGGCATCCCGGCCTGTGTGGCGAGCGCCGGGCGGGCTGCGAAGGAGATCACAGCAACCCTGGCGTCGGGCACCACCGGCGGCGCGGGAGAATAGCGGCATGACTGATGCACCGGAGACCGTGACGTCCCCCAAGGCCCCGAACGCGGGCAAGAAGGCGAAGGACCTCAACGAGGTCGTGCGCTACACGCTGTGGTCCGTCTTCAAGCTGCGCGACGTGCTCCCCGGCGACACCGACCGCACCGCGGTGGCCGGTGAGGTCCAGGAACTGTTCGACCAGCTCGCCGCCAAGGACATCACCGTCCGCGGCACGTACGACGTCTCCGGGCTGCGCGCCGACGCGGACCTGATGATCTGGTGGCACGCTGAGACCGCGGACGAGCTCCAGACCGCGTACAACCTCTTCCGCCGCACCCGCCTCGGCCGCGCGGTCGAGCCGGTCTGGTCGAACATGGCGCTGCACCGCCCCGCCGAGTTCAACAAGTCGCACATCCCGGCGTTCCTCGCCGACGAGACCCCCCGCGACTACATCTCGGTGTACCCCTTCGTACGGTCCTACGACTGGTACCTGCTGGCCGACGAGGACCGCCGCCGGATGCTCGCCGAGCACGGCAGGATGGCCCGCGGCTACCCGGACGTACGGGCCAACACCGTGGCCTCCTTCTCGCTCGGCGACTACGAGTGGCTGCTCGCCTTCGAGGCCGACGAGCTGTACCGCATCGTGGACCTGATGCGTCATCTGCGGGGCTCCGAGACTCGGATGCACGTACGCGAAGAGGTCCCCTTCTTCACCGGCCGGCGCAAGTCGGTCGCCGACCTGGTGGCCGGGCTCGCCTGAGGCAAGCCCGGTCGTCCATGACCCGGAAGATCAGAGAACGGGCCGCGGCCGCGGCAGCGTCCGTTTCTCCAGCGACACCGGGTCCGGCAGCGGGTGCGGCGCGCATGAAGCGCGCCGCACCGGCGTCCGCCCCGTCAGCAGATAGTCGTCCAGGTACCTGTTGACACAGGTGTTGGGGCCGCCGCCGATGCCATGCGTACCCGCGCCCCGTTCCGTGATCAGGACCGACCCGCGCAGCCGCCGCTGGAGCTCCAGCGCCCCCGGGTAGGGGGTGGCCGCGTCCCGCTCCGCCGCCAGGATCAGCGTCGGCGGCAGCGCGCCGTCCGAGCTGCGCACATCGAGCGGCTGCTGCCGGGGTGCGGGCCAGTAGGCGCACGGCAGATTCATCCAGACGTTGTCCCAGGTCTCGAAGGGCGCCCGGCGCGCCAGCGCGGTGTTGTCGGCGTCCCAGACCCGCCAGTCGGCAGGCCACTGCGCGTCGTTGCACTCGACGGCCGTGTAGACAGCCGTGCCGTTCTCGTCCGCCTTCGCCGTCGCCGGGTCCGGCGCGGCCAGCTTGATCAGCGGCTTCGGATCGCCCCGCAGATACCGCGCGAGCGCCCTGGCGGTGGCCGGCCAGACGTCGTCGTAGTAACCGGCCTGGAGAAAGGCGCTCTGCAGCTGTGCGGGGCCGACACCGCCGGCCGGGTGTTCCGCGAGCCGGGCGCGCGCCGTCTCGTAACCGGCCAGCACATCGGACGCGTCGGTTCCCAGGTGGTACGCCTTGTCGTGGAGCGCGACCCAGGTGCGGAAGTCCGTCCAGCGGCGCTCGAAGGCGAGTGACTGGTCGAGGTTGTCGCGGTACCAGATCTTGGCGGGGTCGGGGTCGACCGCGGAGTCGAAGACCATCCGGCGTACGTGCGAGGGGAAGAGCGTCGCGTAGACCGCACCGAAGTACGTGCCGTAGGAGGCGCCCATGAAGGTCAGCTTCCGCTCGCCCAGCGCGGCCCGCAGCACATCCAGGTCACGGGCGTTGTTCAGCGAGTTGTACTGCCGCAGCGCCGGACCCGCCCGGTCCGCGCAGCCCTCGGCGTACGCCTTGGCCTCGGCGATCTTCTTCTGCTTGAACGCCTCCGACGGATGGATCGGGGCCGTGGTCGGAGGCTTCGCGTACCGGGCCGGGTCCTCGCAGGAGAGCGGCGCCGAGCGCCCGACCCCGCGTGGGGCGTACCCCACCAGGTCGTACGCGGCGGCCAGCGGCTTCCACGCGGGGACCGCGGTGGCCATCGGGAAGAACATGCTGGACGCGCCGGGGCCGCCCGGGTTGTAGATCAGGGCGCCCTGGCGGTCGGCGGGTTTGCCGGTGGCGTGCGCCCTGCTGACGGTCAGTGAGATTTGTTCGCCGTCAGGCCGGGCGTAGTCGAGCGGGACCCGGATGCTGCCGCACCGCACGGACGCGGGCAGCCCCTCGCTCTTCGGGCAGGCGCCGAAGGCGATCCCCGCGGCGGCGGCCCTGGTGGCGGCGGCCAGGGTGCCCGCGGCTTCGGCTGTGCCGGCGGCGGGGGCTGTGGCGGTGCCCGCTGCGTTGACGCCCTCCATGTGCGGGCCTGCCGAGGTGTCCGCGCTGCCGGGCGGGGCCGCGGCCAGGGCGGTGAGGCCCGAGAGCACCAGAACACCGGCTGTTCCGTACAGCGCGACTGCCTTCATCGGGTCCCCTTCGTACGGCTGCTGAATAAAAGGGATAATTCGTCCGGTAGTCGGCGTTGTAAAGGACCGCTCGGCGGTGTCGGTGTCATTGCCCCCCAGCTGACGCCGGCCGACCCCCGCCGGGCCCGCCGACCGGTGGCGCCGGGGTCACCGGTATGCGCGGCTCAGCCGGGCGCGGGCCGCGCGGGCGAGCCTGGCGGCCCTGGTCGGCCGGCGCGGAGCCGACCGGTCCTGCCACCAGAGGGTGAGCCGGCGCCGGGCCTCGGCGTCGGCGGGTTGTCCGCTGCGGAGCAGCTGCTCCGCGAAGTCGAGGGCGTCGCGCCGGTAACCGCCGCTCATCGGGCGGGACTTGGCGTACGCCAGGAAGGCGGGCCGGTACCCGGCGCCGAGGAGGGCGGGCAGTTCGGGGGCGACCTGTTTCACGACGTCGGCGCGCTTGGCGGCCAGCGCCCGGCTCTGCACCCCCAGCCGGCGGGTGTCGAACCCCTCGGGTGCCGGGGTGCCCGCCACCAGGGCGGAGAGCAGCGCGGTCTCCGCGAGGGCGAGCCGCTGCCGGGCGGCGTCGGTGGAAGCGGGGGCGCCGACACGAGCGGGAGCAGGAGCGGGGGCGCTGTTGGCGGTGCTGGCTGGGGTGGAGGCTGCCGCCGGTACCGGCTCCGCTTCCGGTACCGGCTCCGCTTCCGGTACCGGCTCCGCTTCCGGCACCGGCTCCGCCTTCGGCGCCTGGGCCGACCGGGCCTCCGCGGGCGTCGTTCCGGACCCGGTGCGCGTGGTGCTCGTGGTGTCCGCAGTGCTCGCGATGCCGGTGGTGCTCGCGATCCGCGTGGTGTCCGTGCTGCTCGTGTTGCCCGCCGTGCTCCGGAGCGGCACGGTCTCCGGTACGGCGTCCGACGCGGTCTCTCGCGGGGCCCGTGCGTTGCCCCCGGCGGCGAGGGTCGCCCGTATCGCGGACAGTTCGGCGCCCAGTTCCGCCGCCGGAGGGAAGTCGTCGTCCCGCTCCAGCAGGACACCGGGCGGGTCCACCCGGTCCCGCAGCTGGGCCAGTACGCCGAGGACCGGTGCGGTCACCGGGTGGGCGTGGGTGTCGTGCCAGACGCCGTTCTTCTCCACCCCGCCCGCGACATGGACGTACGCGATGGCCTCCACCGGGAGCTCGTCCAGGGCGGCCGCGGGGTCCTCGCCGCGGTTCACGTGGTTGGTGTGGAGGTTGGCCACGTCGATCAGCAGCCGAACGCCGGTGCGCTCCACCAGTTCCGCCAGGAACTGCCCCTCCGTCAGCTCCTCGTCGGGCCAGGAGATCAACGCGGCGATGTTCTCCAGGGCGAGCGGGACCGGCAACGCGTCCTGGGCCATCCGGACGTTCTCGCAGAGCACATGCAGTGCGTCCCAGGTGCGCGGAACCGGCAGCAGATGGCCCGCTTCCAGACCGGGCGACGCGGTGAGCGGGCCGCCCGCCCTGACGAACGCGATGTGCTCCGTGACCAGCGGTGCCTCCAGCAGAAGCGCCCGCTCGGCCAGCGCCGCGAGCCGGTCGGCTGCCGGGCGCTCGGCCCCGCCGATCCCCAGCGACACCCCGTGCGGAACGACCGTCACACCGCGCTCGCGCAGCCGCAGCAGGGAGTCCGGGACATGGCTGGGGCAGAGGTTCTCCGCGACCACCTCGACCCAGTCGATGCCCGGCAGCTCCTCCACCGCCGCGGCGATCTCCGGCCGCCACCCGATACCGGTTCCCAGCTTCTCCATGGTGTCCCCCTCCGCTGCCGCTGCCGCGGCGCGTGCAGGGGTGATGACCCCGCGGGGCCACGGTGAATCCACCGGGTGGGACGTTCAGAGCTTCATTTGAGGTTCCAGGGGCGACAGACAGCACTTCGACGGGGGATCCAGGGAGCCCGGTCCGCCATCAGTACGGTGGCCAACTCGTCCAGGCTGTCCGCGTACCAGTCGAAGGCGTCGGTCTTCCGCGGAGAGTCCCCGCCGGGCCGCTGGACGTAGGCGGTCCGCATGCCCACCGCCTGGGCCCCGCGCAGATCCCAGGCGTGGGCCGCGACCATCAGGACGCGGTCCGGTGGTGCTCGAACTCCGTTCTCCGACAGGCGCGTTGAAGCCGGAAACCCGAACTCTGCCGCGCTCGGCGAACGCCGCTACTGAGCCGGGCGCAGTCCACGCTGGAGGGGGCAGAAGCGGCTGCCCCCTTCGACCGCGACGGTCTCCCCGGGCGCGATCTCGGTGAACCCCGCGTCATGCACGACAGGGAGTCCGCTCGCGGTCAGTCCGGCCCAGTGTCCGGGGGTCGCCGTCCGCACCGACAGCGGGAATCCGGCCGCCCGCCATGCTTCCCGCTCGGCGTCCGTGAGCTCCCACCAGGCGAGCTGGGCACCATGGCCGGTCTGCGCCATCGACTTGCCGGCCGACATGTCGACTTCCGGGTTGAGCCAGATGACAGGCGCGGCCGGGCCGGGCTCGGGGAGCGGCCCGGGATCGTCCAGGTCGGTCCCGCTGACCTGGAGCTTCGCCAGCTCCTTCGGCCAGCCGTCCAGCGGGACCGGCGGGAAGACCCGCACCTCGGCCGTGGACCCGGTGACCGTGATGCCGGGCAGCGCCGACGCCCTGCGCCACTCGGCGCCCCGCGCCCGCCGTACGACCTTGCGGATCCGGGCGTCCTGCCAGTCCGCCATCGCCCGCGCCCACTCGCCGTCGCCCACCGACCGCTCGTCCGACAGCATCACCAGCACCGCACGCGCCGACGTCTCCAGGGCGTCCGTCCGCGCCGGGGGGTCGGTCTTCTCGATGTGGACCACCAGCGGAAGGACGAACTGCGGGGCTTCGTCGCGTGCCGTCGGCTCCGCGCGGAAAGGGCTGTCGTTGCTGCTCACCCGCCCCAGTCTGCCAGCCACTCCGTGACGGACTCGCCGCGGATTCCCCGTCGGGCCGGCCCTCCCGCCATCCCCCCGGTGCTCCCCTCGGATTCCCCGGGGCCCCGGATTCCCGGTGGGATACGGCGGATTCTTGGCGGAAGGGAATCTTCCGGGTGAAGATGCCTCCATGAAGAGCGATCTGTTCCAGACCGAGAACATGGCCCAGCAGGCGACCGCCCCCGGCATGACCCTGCAGAACGCCAAGTCGATCAAGTACACCGTCAACGGTGACATGCTGGCGCGGCAGGGCGCGATGATCGCTTTCCGGGGGAATCTCCAGTTCGAGCGCAAGGGCCAGGGCATAGGCGGGATGCTCAAGCGGGCCGTCACGGGTGAGGGTCTGCCGCTGATGTCCGTCACCGGACAGGGCGAGGCATGGTTCGCGCACGAAGCGGCGAACTGCTTCATCGTCGACGTCGAGCAGGGCGACGCACTCACCATCAACGGCCGCAACGTACTGTGCTTCGACTCCACCCTCTCGTACGAGATCAAGACGGTGAAGGGCTCGGGCATCGCCGGGGGCGGCCTCTTCAACAGCCTCTTCACCGGGTACGGCAAACTTGGGCTGATCTGTGAGGGCAACCCCATCGTCATCCCGGTCAGCCCGCAGCAGCCGGTCTACGTCGACACCGACGCGGTCGTCGGCTGGTCCGCCCATCTGCAGACCTCGCTGCACCGCTCGCAGTCGATCGGCTCCATGATCCGCGGCGGCTCGGGCGAGGCCGTCCAGCTGATGCTGCAGGGCGAGGGATTCGTGATCGTACGGCCGAGCGAGGCCAGGCCCGAGAAGCCGCAGCAGCACTGAGACTCGAAGCGGTGGGCCGCAGCAGCACCGAACCGCAGCAGTACGGGGCCGGGCCGGGTGGCGCCGGGGCTGAGTAGGCTCGTACGCATGGACGAGTCCTACTGCGAGACGCCGGCCGCCGCCCCCGCTTCCGAAGCGGTACCGGGCGGTCCGCCGTACGCCGAGTGCGTGCTGTGCCGCAAGCCGACCGAGTACCCGGAGTCGACGCGCGGTGCCACGCTCTGCCCGGTCTGCGAGTGGCAGGAGGCGGGCCGGACGGCCTGCTCCGGCTGAGAGCGGACGCAGAGGCCGGCCGGGGTGGCCCGGCCGGCGCGGCGCGTCGGCTCAGCTCAGCGTGGCGGTGAGCGTGATCTTCGTACCCGTGAGGGCCTGGCTGACCGGGCAGTTGGCCTTCGCGTCCTCGGCCGCCGCGGTGAAGCCGTCCGCGTCGAGGCCGGGGACGTCGCCCTCCACGGTGAGGTGGATACCGGTGATGCCCTCGCCCGGCTGGAAGGTGACCTCGGCCTTTGTGGTCAGCCTGGCGGGCGGATTGCCCGCGCCGGTCAGGCCGTTGGAGAGGGCCATCGAGAAGCAGCTGGAGTGGGCGGCCGCGATGAGCTCCTCCGGGCTGGTCCTGCCGTTCGCCGTCTCGGCGCGGGAGGCCCAGGTGACCGGGTAGTCGCCGATGCCCGATGTGTCGAAGGTGACGGTGCCCGAGCCCTTGAAGAGCTCGCCCTCCCAGACCGTATGAGCGACACGCGTGGTGGCCATGGTGCATCCCTTCTGGTGGCGGAGCTCCAACCTACTTGGCCACCAGAGGCTTCGCGTCGCGCGCCAGCGCCGTCAGCCGGGAGATCGCCCGGAAGTACTTCTTCCGGTATCCGCCGTTCAGCATCTCGTCGCTGAAGAGCCGGTCGAAGGGGAGACCCGATGCGAGGACCGGCACCTCGCGGTCGTAGAGCCGGTCGGCGAGCACGACCAGACGCAGCGCCGTCGACTGGTCGTCCACCGGCCGCACCCCGGTGAGGCAGACCGCCGTGAGGCCCTCGGTCAGCGCGCCGTAGCGGCTCGGGTGGATCCGGGCGACATGGTCGAGAAGGGCGGGGAAGGGGTCGAGCGAGGCGCCGCGGGTCGCGTACGCCGCCTTGGTGACCTGCTCGTCGTCGTACGGCGCCGGGGCCTCGGGCAGACCCCGGTGGCGGTAGTCCTCACCGTCGATCCGCAGCGGCCTGAAGTGGGCCGAGAGCCCCTGGATCTCGCGCAGGAAGTCGGCCGCCGCGAACCGGCCCTCGCCGAGCTTGCCGGGCAGCGTGTTGGAGGTGGCGGCGAGCGCGACGCCCGCCTCGACCAGCCTGCTGAGCAGCGAGGAGACCAGGACGGTGTCGCCGGGGTCGTCCAGCTCGAACTCGTCGATGCAGAGCAGCCGATGGCCGCTCAGCGTCTGCACGGTCTGCTGAAAGCCCAGCGCGCCGACCAGATTGGTCAGTTCCACGAAGGTGCCGAACGCCTTGCGCTCGGCGGGGGCGGGCGTCGCGTGCCAGAGGGAGGCGAGCAGATGGGTCTTGCCGACGCCGTAACCACCGTCGAGATAGACCCCGCTCGGCCCCGTGGGCGCGGCGGCCCTGCGGCCGCCGAACCAGCGCTTGCGGCCGGGGCCGCCCGCCGTCGCCCCGCCCAGCCCGGCGGCGAAGTCGCTGAGCACGGTCACCGCCTCGCGCTGGCTCGGCTGGTTCGGGTCCGGTACGTACGTATCGAAGCGGACCGAGTCGAAACGCGGCGGCGGCACCATCTCCGCGACCAGGCGGTCGGCGGGGACGCGCGGCTCGCGGGCGCACAGGGACTGGGGGACCACTTCAGCTATGGGCGACGACACAACCCCAGGGTAAGCGCCGTGCCACACTGCCTGACATGCGACGCCTGCTCCCTGTGACCGACCAGACAGCTGCCGCTCCCGGAACGGAGCGCCCCGGCGGGACCGCTCAGGAGTGGAGTCTGGACGACCTCGCCGAGGCCTACGCGTACCCCGCGGACACCGGGCCCGGCCGGGCGTGGCTGCGCGCCAACATGGTCTCCTCGCTCGACGGCGCCGCCCAGCACGAAGGGCGCTCGCAGCCGATCTCGACCGAGACGGACATGCGGATCTTCGGCACGCTGCGCGCGCTCGCCGATGTGGTGGTGGTCGGTGCGGAGACCGTACGTCTGGAGGGGTACCGCCCGGCGAAGGCGCGGGCCGCGTTCGCCGGACGGCGTGCCGCGGCCGGCCAGGGCCCGGCGCCCGCCATCGCGGTGGTCAGCGCGAGCCTGGAGCTGGACTTCTCGCTGCCGCTGTTCACCGCTCCGCCCGTGCCGACCCTGGTCGTCACCGGCGCGGGCGCTCCGCCGGACCGGATGGAGGCGGCCCGGCGGGCGGGTGCGCGGGTCGTGATCGCGGGGGACGCCCAGGGGGTGGACCCGCGCCGGGCCGTAGGGGAGCTGGCCGCGCTCGGTTTCCGGCGGCTGCTGACCGAGGGCGGGCCGCGGATGCTCGGCCAGTTCGTGGCGGCCGGGGTGCTGGACGAGCTGTGCCTCACGCTCTCGCCGGTGCTCACATCGGGTGATGCCCAGCGCATCGTCGGCGGTCCGGGGCTCGCGGTGCCCGAGCGGTTCGCCCTGGCCGGGCTGCTGGAGGAGGCCGGGTTCCTTTTCGCCCGATACCTTCGGATCTGACAATCTGCGGAATCTCCCGTTCCGCTTTCCGTTCTGTGGGCAGACTTAACCTCGCAGACCCCGTGCGGGCACGGGGAAGGATGGTTTCAGCAGAAGGGTCCTCAGTTGTTCACGAGCGTATTGATGATCGAGAAGCCTCTGACGTCCGAGGACGTGGAGTTCGTGACGACGCTGCACGGCGATGAGTCCGTCTCCTTCATCGTTCTCATGCAGCCCCGCGGCGATCAGGCGGACTTCCTGCTCCGGGCGATCGACGACGTGGCCCTGGGCGAACTGGACGAGGTGGGCCGGGAGAACGAGGTGCCCGAGGGGCAGGAGGCGAGGATCCCCGCAGAGTCCGCGCTCCTGCGGTCGCTGGAGTCGCTGCGGGCCACCGGCTGCGAGGCGGCCGGCCGGGTGGTCGAGGAGCATCCGCTCGACGTGCTGCAGACCGTGGTCGGGGAGCAGTCGGCCGATGAGGTGATCGTGCTGACCGCACCGCACTACGTGGAGGAGTTCTTCCACCGGGACTGGGCGTCGCGGGCCCGTCACAAGGTCGGCGTACCGGTGCTCAAACTCTTCGCGCACAGCGAATAGGCTGGGACCTTCCAGCACGCAGACGCACAGCTTGGGGAGACACCCGTATGGCACCCGGCAGCCCGGCCGCCCTGGCCCGACCGCACTTCATCGGCATCGGCGGCGCCGGGATGTCGGGCATCGCGAAGATCCTCGCCCAGCGCGGCGCCCGGGTGGCGGGCAGCGACGCCCGCGACTCCCCGGCCGCCGAAGCGCTCCGCGCGCTGGGTGTGACGGTGCACGTCGGGCACGCGGCGGAGAATCTGGCGTCCGACGCGACCTGCGTCGTCGTCTCCAGCGCCATCCGCGAGGACAACCCGGAGCTGGTCCGTGCGGCGGAGCTGTCCATCCCGGTGGTGCACCGCTCCGACGCGCTCGCCTCGCTGATGCGGGGCCTGCGCTCCATCGCGGTGGCCGGCACGCACGGCAAGACCACGACCACCTCGATGCTCGCGGTGGCGCTGACCGAACTCGCCCTCGACCCGGCGTACGCGATCGGCGGGGACCTCGCAGGGCCGGGCACCAACGCCCGGCACGGCGCGGGCGACATCTTCGTCGCGGAGGCCGACGAGAGCGACCGCAGCTTCCAGAAGTACGACCCCGAGGTCGCCGTCGTCCTCAACGTCGAGCTGGACCACCACGCCAACTACGCCTCGATGGACGAGATCTACGACTCCTTCGAGACCTTCGTGGGCAAGGTCGTCCCGGGCGGCACCCTGGTGATCAACGCCGACCAGCCGGGTGCGGTCGAGCTGACCTCCCGGATCCGTGACCTCTCCACACTGAAGGTCGTCACCTACGGCGCGTCGGAGACGGCCGACGTCCGGGTCCACAAGGTCACCCCCCGCGGTCTGACCAGTGAGGTCACCGTCCTGCTCAACGGGAAGCTCCTGACCTTCACGGTCTCCGTACCGGGCAGCCACTACGCCCACAACGCGGTCGCCGCGCTGGCCGCCGGTGTCGCCCTCGGTATCCCGGCGCACAATCTGGCGTCCGCGCTCGGCAAGTACACCGGGGTCAAGCGCCGCCTCCAGCTGAAGGGCGAGGCGGCGGGCGTCCAGGTCGTCGACTCGTACGCCCACCACCCCACCGAGATGACCGCCGACCTCGAAGCCATGCGCGGCGCGGTCGGTGACTCACGGATTCTGGTGGTCTTCCAGCCCCACCTCTTCTCCCGCACCCAGGAGCTGGGCATCGAGATGGGACAGGCGCTGCGTCTCGCGGACGCCTCGCTGGTGCTGGACATCTACCCGGCCCGCGAGGACCCGATCCCCGGCATCACCAGCGAGCTGATCATCGACGCCGCCCGCGCGGCGGGCGCCGACGTCACGGCCGTCCACGACAAGGAGCAGGTCCCCGGGACCGTGGCGGGAATGGCGAAGCCCGGTGATCTCGTTCTCACCATGGGAGCGGGCGATGTCACCGACCTCGGCCCGCGGATTCTGGACCACCTGTCGAGCTGAGGGAGCGCCATGCCGTACGACATCGAGAAGCCGGACGAGCAGTGGCGGGCGGAGCTGTCCGAAGCGGAGTACGCCGTGCTGCGCAAGGCCGGCACTGAGCCCGCCTTCGTCGGTGAGTACACGGACACGAAGACGACCGGCGTCTACTCCTGCCGGGCCTGCGGGGCCGAACTCTTCCGCTCGGACACCAAATTCGAGTCGCACTGCGGCTGGCCGTCCTTCTACGACCCGAAAGACACGGACGCGGTCGAACTGATCGAGGACCGTTCGCACGGGATGCGCCGGATCGAGGTGCGCTGCGCGAAGTGCGGCTCGCATCTGGGCCATGTCTTCGAGGGTGAGGGCTATCCGACCCCGACCGATCAGCGGTACTGCATCAACTCCATCTCGCTGCGGCTGACGCCGGACGCGGGCTGAGTGTGCAGGGCAGGGCCCCCCGGCCCGGTGCCGCGGGGCCCCGCCCGTGTCTCTTCCGCGCGGGGCCCCGCCCGTGTCTCTTCCGCGCGGGGCCCCGCCCGTGTCTCTTCCGCGCGGGGCCCCGCCCGTGCCCGTTCCGCTCGGTGCCGCGCGTGCCCGTTCCGCCCTTGCCGTGCGTGTTCCCTCCGCCGGCGGAAGACACCCGAGGTGGCCACATGGGCGCCCCGAGCCGCAGAATCACCGGTATGAGTCCGCATCTTCTTCCGGTACTTCCCCACCGAGGAGACCGCCAACTGTCCGTGCTCCCCGGCAGGTTGAGGATCTGACCATGCGTGCGACACAGCCGGGGGAGATCCCCGGGCCCGGTCTGCGGACCGGCAGCTTCGGGCCGATGGCCCCGGGGGCGGGGGAGCCGGAGAGCGGTCCTGTGGTGCTGGTCGAGTCCTACGGGGATCCGGCCGGTACGGCTCCGCTGTTCCCCGGTGAGGAGCAGGTGGTGGCGCGCGCCGTGCCCTCCCGCAGGGCCGAGTTCGCGACGGCGCGGGCCTGTGCCCGTGCGGCGCTGGCGCAGCTCGGGGTGGCACCCGCCGCCATCCTGCGCGGTGTACGGGGTGAGCCGCTGTGGCCCGCCGGGACCGTCGGCGCCCTGACGCACTGCGCCGGCTACCGGGCCGCCGCCGTGGCGCGCGCGTCCGACGTCGTGTCGCTGGGGCTGGACGCCGAACCCCACCTCCCGATGCCGGGCGGGGGCGAGCTGCGGCTGGTCACCGTGGACGAGGAGCGGCGGTATCTGCCCGAGCTGGCCGCCAGGCACCCGGAGATCTGCTGGGACCGGCTGCTCTTCAGCGCCAAGGAGAGCGTGTACAAGGCGTGGTACCCGCTCACCGGCCGCTGGCTCGGCTTCGACGAGGCCGTGATCACCCCGGACCCGGCTGCGGGCACCTTCACCGCACGGCTGCTGGTGCCGGGGCCCGAGGTCGCGGGGGAGCGGCTCACCGGGTTCGAGGGGACCTGGACGGTCCGGCACGGACTGATCCGTACGGCTGTCACTGTCGGCCACTGACTCCCGTACCCGGGTGTGCCGCCGGCCGGTACCGGGCGTCCTCCGTCCCGCTGCTGCCGTCCGGGCGCGGCCGAAGTGACCCCGCCGGGCAGGTCAGAGGTCACCTCGTGCTCGAATGGTGCGTGAAGCGTGCTCGTAACTGCGCTAAGCGAGGTTTTTCCAATCAGCTCTTGTCATTTATGGCGAGGGCGGTGCAGGATCAGGGCATCTTGGCAGGCCGGACCACCAGATTCCGCTGAGCTGACCAGCAGGCGACGGGCCGTACCACCACCGCATCCGCACAACTGAGTTCAAGGAGCACCATGCAAGACCTCCGTATCGGCGTGGTCGGCCTCGGGCTGCGGGCCAATCTGGCCGATGCCGCCCACCGTCCCGGCGCCGGGTCCGTCGTGGCCGCCGTCGCCGACACCGATGCCGCGGTGCGGGCCACCGTGGCGGACCGGTTCGCCGGGGCCACCGCGGTGGACGACTACCGCAAGCTGCTCGACGGCGACACCGTGGACGCCGTCGTCGTGGCCACCCCCGACGACACCCACGAAGCCGTCGCCTGCGACATCCTGCGCGCGGGCATCCCGGTCTACGTGGAGAAGCCGCTCGGCATCACCGTCGAGCAGTGCGACACCATCCTGCGCACCGCCTACGAGACCGGCACCCGGCTGTACGTCGGCCACAACATGCGGCACATGGGTGTGGTGCGGCTGATGCGCGACATCATCGCGCGCGGCGACATCGGCGAGCCGAAGACCGTGTGGGTACGGCACTTCGTCTCGTACGGCGGCGACTACTACTTCAAGGACTGGCACGCCGACCGCACCCGCACCACCGGGCTGCTGCTCCAGAAGGCCGCGCACGACATCGACGTGGTGCACTGGCTGGCGAACGGCTACACCTCGCGGGTCAACGCCATGGGCGACCTGATGATGTACGGGGACCTGCCGCGCCGCGAGCCGGGCACCCCCCGGCCCGACGGCTGGCTGCGGGAGTTCGACTGGCCGCCGGCCACCCGCAAGGACCTCCACCACGTGGTGGACGTCGAGGATGTGTCCGTCATGAACATGCGGCTGGACAACGGCGTGATCGCCGCGTACCAGCAGTGCCACTTCACCCCGGACTACTTCCGCAACTACACGGTCATCGGGACCGAGGGCCGGCTGGAGAACTTCGGCGACCGGCCGGGCGACGAGGTCAAGGTCTGGAACACCGGGCCGACCGGCTACCGGGCGGACGCCGACGCGGTCTACCGGGTGCCGGAGTCGAAGGGCTCCCATGGCGGTTCGGACGAGCGGATCATCGGCGAGTTCTGCCGCTTCGTCAGGGACGGCGGGGTGACCGACACTTCACCGGTCGCCGCCCGGATGAGTGTGGCCGCCGGAGTGATGGCCACGCAGTCGGTGCGCTCCGGCGGCACACCGTACGACGTGCCGCCGCTGGACCCGGAGCTGATCGCCTACTTCGAGTCGGGCCAGCAGCGGGACGGGGTCACGGGGATCACACCGCGATGACCTCGACACCGGCATCGGTGAAGAGACCTGTCATCTCCTCGCCGATGCCGGTGTCCGTGACCAGGGTGTCGACCTGGTCGGTGGTGCAGATCCTGGCGAAGGCGCGGGTGCCGAGCTTGCTGGAGTCGGCCGCGACGACCACCCGCTCGGCGCGCTCGCACAGCAGCCGGTTGATGCCCGCCTCGTCCTCGTGGTGGGCGGCGGCGCCGTGAACGGCGTCGAAGCCGTTCACCCCCAGCACGGCGGTGTCCATGGTGATCTGGCCGAGTACCCCGTCGGCGAGCGGGCCCGTCAGCTCGTACGACTGGGGGCGGGCCACTCCGCCGGTCACCACGATCTTGAACTGGGGCCTGATCGCAAGCTCGTTGGCGATGTTCAGCGCGTTGGTCACGACCGTGAGCGCCGGGGTGCCGGACGCCAGGTCGGGCCGGACGGCGAGCGCGCGGGCCACCTCGGTCGTGGTGGTGCCGCCGGTCAGGCCGACCGCCTCGCCCGCGGTGATCAGCTCGGCGACGGCCTGCGCGATGCGCTGCTTCTCGGAGGCGCGCCGGGCCGTCTTGTAGCGGAGCGGGAGTTCGTAGCTGACACCGTGGACGACGGCGCCGCCGCGGGTGCGCACCAGCATCTGCTGCTGGGCGAGCTGGTCGAAATCACGCCTGATGGTGGCGGCCGAGACGTCGAGCGCGAGGGCCGCCGCTTCGACATCGAGGCGGCCCTGCTCGACGAGCAGTTCCAGGAGTGCCTTCCAACGCGCGTCGCGGGACTGGGACATCTCTCGCACTCTCCTCTTCGGTGGAACGCTGTGACCTTAACCCAGAAACCGTTACTTGCTTGATTGTGATTGAAACAACGAAGTATCTTGCAGAAACAATCATTACCTTGAGGGGTGGATCAGCATGAGCCATGTCCAGAACGAGCTGGCCAGTCAGCCCGAGTGCTGGGAGCGCGCCGCGGAGCTGGCCGGGAGCCAGAAGGCGGCGCTGCCGGCCGCCGGGGAGCGCGTCGCGATCGTCGGCTGCGGCACCTCGTGGTTCATGGCGCAGGCCGTGGCCGCGCTGCGGGAGGGAGCCGGGCAGGGCGAGACCGACGCGTTCGCGGCCTCCGAGTTCCCCTTCAGCCGCAGCTACGACCGGGTGATCGCACTCAGCCGCTCGGGCACCACGACCGAGGTGCTCGAACTCCTCGCCAGGGTACGCGGAAAGGCCCGCACCACCGCCATCACGGGTGACCCGAAGACCCCGGTCATGGAGGCCGCGGACGACATCGTCGTCCTCGACTTCGCCGACGAGCAGTCCGTCGTCCAGACCCGGTTCGCCACCACCGCGCTCACCCTGCTCCGCGCCCACCTCGGTCTGCACACGGACTCCGTGGTGGCCGACGCGCGGACCGCGCTCGCCGAGCCGCTGCCCGAAGGTCTGGTCGACTGCTCGCAGTTCACCTTCCTCGGCCGGGGCTGGAGCAACGGCCTGGCCCAGGAGGCGGCGCTGAAGATGCGGGAGGCCTCGCTCTCCTGGACCGAGGCTTACCCGGCCATGGAGTACCGCCACGGCCCCATCAGCATCACCACAGAGGGCACCGCCACCTGGATGTTCGGCGAGACCCCGGAGGGCCTGGAGGAGCAGGTCCGGGCCACCGGCGGGATGTGGGTGGCCGGCGGCCTCGACCCGCTCGCCGAGCTGGTACGGGCGCAGCGCCTGGCCGTCGCCATCGCGGCCGCGCGCGGCCTCGACCCGGACTCGCCGCGCCACCTCACCCGCTCCGTCATCCTTGCCGAGGGCTGAGCGATGCCCCTTGCCGAGAGTGGCGCGCTGGTCGCCGACGCCGCCGCGCGGCGCGGCGCGGTGGCCGCGTTCAACATCATCACGCTGGAGCACGCGGAGGCCGTGATCTCGGGGGCCGAGGCCGCCGGGGCCCCGGTCATCCTCCAGATCAGCGAGAACGCGGTGAAGTACCGGCAGGGCCAGGTGCTTCCGCTCGCCCGCGCCGCCGCCGCACTGGCCGGGGCCGCGTCCGTACCGGTCGCGCTCCACCTCGACCATGTGAAGAGCGACGCCCTGCTGCGGCAGGCCGCCGACGCCGGGTTCAGCTCGGTGATGTACGACGCCGCGCATCAGCCGTACGCGGAGAACCTCGCCGCGACCCGGGACGCGGCCGACTGGGCACATGCCCGCGGGCTGTGGATCGAGGCCGAGCTGGGCGAGGTCGGCGGCAAGGACGGGGCGGCGCCGCTGGACGCGCACGCTCCGGGGGCGCGGACCCGCCCGGACGAGGCCGCCGCCTTCGTGGCCGATTCCGGCGTGGACGCGCTCGCTGTCGCGATCGGCAGCTCGCACGCGATGACCTCGCGCACCGCGGTCCTCGACCACGAACTGCTCGGGCGGCTGCGGGACGCCGTCGGAGTGCCGCTGGTCCTGCACGGCTCATCGGGGGTGCCGGACGCCGAACTGGCGGCGGCCGTCGCAGGCGGTATCGCCAAGGTCAATATCGGTACGGCGCTGAACATCGCCATGACCACAGCGATCCGCGAGGTGCTGACCGCCCAGCCCGAGGCGGTCGACTCGCGGAAGTACCTCAAGGCCGGGCGGCAGGCGATGGCGGACGCCGTCACCGGCCTGGTCAAGCTGGTCGGTTCCGCCGCCTGACGGGCCCGCCCCCGCGGCCCGGGGGCGCCATGGTTACGTTCTGGCGCAGCCGGCGGGGGCGGACAGCGGGCGGCGGGGCGGGTGGCAGGTGACAGGGCGCGGGGTGTGCCCACCGCCTGCGGCCTGGCGCCCGCCACCCGGTCGGACAGCAGGACTTCTCGGCCTACCTGAGCCGGGCCACGGCCCACTTCGTCTCCTGGGCGAGCATGCCGAGGCTGCGCTGGGCGGATCTGCCCATTCCGGTGTGCAGTTCCCCGGCGACGGCCAGCGACTCCCGGGCGATGGACGCGAGTCCGGCTCCGGCGGCCGCGAGAGCGAGTTCGAAGTGCTCGGCGGCGACCATCCGGCCCAGGCCCAGCTGCCGCCACCGCTGCCCCGCGCCGTCCGCGTCGAGGAGCTCCGGGACCGGCCGCAGGGTCCGCCAGGCCGCGGGCAGGTCCCCGGTGCGCCGCTGGAGCCCGGCGAGCCTGCGGCTCGCCAACGCCCGGTCACGCACCCCGGTCACCCGGGCCGCGTACCCGGTCTGGGCGCGCGCCGCCTGGCTCAGGTCGCCGAGCGTCTCCAGTTCGACGCTCAGCACCCGCAGCAGATCCGCCCGTTCCCCGGTGCCGGCTTCTTCGGCCGCGTCCAGGATGCGCAGCAGCGCCACCCGGGCGTGCTCGGTGCGGCCCTGCTTTCCGGCCAGCCGTATCCACGTCAGCTCCGGCTCCCGTGCGGGATCGTCGCCCGGCCCCGGACCGCCGAGCCCGCGCGCCCACTCCGCCAGCTCCCCGGAACGCTCGGGTATCTCCGGCAGCCCCCGGCGCCCGGTCCGCTGCGCGGCGCGGGCCGCCCGCAGCAGGGGCAGGTCATCGGCGCTGCCGTGCAGGGCCACCAGCACCGCGGCGAGACGCAGTTCCTCGCCCGTCTCCGTATCACCCGCGTCGGCGGTCTCGGCCGCCAACAGACGCCGCAGCAGGGGAAGATCGCGGTCCTGCCGGTCGAACTGCGCCGCACGCAGCACCGTGGCGCGCCGCGCCCCGTCGCCCGCCACCTCGGCCCACCGGACCGTCTCCTCCCGCAGTCGCGCCAGATCCTCCAGACCGGGGCGCAGCACCGTCTCGCGCAGCGGCGGGCGCGGATGCGGACCGAGCCGCGCACGGGCCCGGCCGCCCGCCGCTTCGAGCAGCACATGGTCCGGTTCGGTACGGAGCAGGGCCGTGTGCAGCCGGGCGAACAGTTCGGCGGGGGAGCGGTCGGGGAGCCCCAGGGCCTCGCGCAGCGCGGACCGCCGGGCGTCGAGACCGGGCAGCGGCCCCCGTACCGCACCGCCGGGCGAGGCCGCCGCGGCGGAGAGCCGCGCACCGGCTTCCGCGGGGGACAGCTCCAGCAGGCCGTGCCATCCGGGCAGACCGATCGCCAGCTCCAGCGCCTCGTCCGCGCTCCCGGCGACGAGCCCGGCCGGGCCACCGGCCGATGCGTACAGCACGGGGCCCGCGCCGCACACGAAGAACGTGCCACCCCTGCCATCCCCGGCCACCGCCGCCAGCGGCGCTCCCGACGCCAGCCGGACCGACCCGCCGTACGCGGCCCCCGCCACGTCGAAACCGAAGGGGCGGGCCGCCACTTCAGCCAGCTCCGGCCGGTCCCCGAGGAGGGCGATGGCACGTCCGTAAACCGTCATACGGGAAACGTAACAGCCATGTCCGACATGACTCTCACGCCGGTTGCAGGAGGTCCCAGCGGTTCCCGTAGAGGTCCTCGAAGACGGCGACCGCACCGTACGGCTCCTGGCGCGGCTCCTCCAGGAAGCGGACGCCCGCCGCCCGCATCCGGGCGTGATCGCGTACGAAGTCCTCGGTGTGCAGGAAGAAACCGACCCGGCCGCCCGTCTGGGCGCCGACGCTCGCGCGCTGTGCCTCGTCCTTGGCGCGGGCCAGCAGCAGACCGGTGCCGGGCTGTCCGCCGGGCGGTGTGACCACCACCCAGCGGCTGCCGTCGCCGCGGTCGGTGTCCTCGGAGAGGACGAAGCCGAGCGCGCCGGTGTAGAAGCCGATGGCCTCGTCGTAGTCGTGGACGACCAGGGTGATCAGTGCGATGTGTGCCATGGCGGAGAGGCTAACCGGAGGCTGGTTATACGTACCACTCGCGCCCGGTGGACCGCCTGGGCACAATGACCGCCATGACGGAGCAGCACCTCATCGACCGTGCCCGGCTGCTCGCCGGGACCGGGCACCGGCGGGTTCTCGGCATCGCGGGCCCGCCGGGCGCGGGGAAGTCCACCCTCGCCGCGCACCTCGCGGAGGCGCTCGGCCCGCTCGCCGTGGTGGTCCCGATGGACGGCTTCCACCTGGCCGGGGCCGAACTGCGCCGCCTCGGCCTGGCCGACCGCAAGGGCGCCCCGGACACCTTCGACGAGGCCGGGTACGTGGCCCTGCTCGCCCGGCTCCGTGCGCCCGGCGGCGACACCGTGTACGCGCCCGCCTTCGACCGCGCGCTGGAGGAACCCGTCGCGGGGGCCGTGGCGGTCGTACCCGGGGTCCCGCTCGTGATCACCGAGGGGAACTATCTGCTGCACTGGCCGCGCGCGAGGGCGCTGCTCGACGAGGCGTGGTACGTCGGCCCGGAGCTGCCCGACGGACCCGGGGGCCCCGACGGCCCGGACCGCCCGCACTCCGCGGAGCGCCCGGGAAACCCCGCGGACGCGGCACGCGTCCGCAGGCTCATCGAGCGTCATGTCCGGTACGGCAGGAGCCGCGCGGAGGCCGAGCGCTGGGTGCACCGGTCCGACGAGGCCAACGCCCGGCTGATCGAGCGGACCAGGACCAGGGCCGACCTGATCGTGCCGTACCCGTGAGCACCATTTCCCGGGCAGGCCCGACCGCCCCGTACCGCTGAGCGGCGCGTCCCGGGCCGGCCTGACGCTCCCGTACCTCTGAGCACCCGGTCCTGGGCAGGCCCGACCGCGCCGTACCCCTGAACGCCGCGCCCGGACCGTCACTTCCGCCGGCGTCGCGTTGAGGACCGCCACCTCCCCGGGCGTCGCGTCCCGGGCCGTCGCCCGGCAGGATGGGGGCCATGTCCACCGAACCCGTACCGTTCACCGCCGACGACTACCGCGCCCGTATGGCCCGTACCGCCCGGAGCGCGGCGGACGCGGGGCTCGCCGGAGTACTCGTCGCGCCCGGCCCCGACCTCGTCCACCTCACCGGATACCGGCCCACCGCCGCCACCGAGCGGATGACCCTCCTGGTCATCACGGAGGACCGGGACCCGGTCCTCGTCGTACCGGCACTGGAGGCCGGTGATGCCGAGCGCGCCGTCGGTGCCCCCGCGCTCACCCTGCTGGACTGGACGGACGGGAAGGATCCGTACGGCCTCACCGCCGGACTCCTCAGGCCGGACGGCCGGTTCGCGGTCAGTGACAACGGCTGGGCGATGCATCTGCTCGGGCTGCAGCGCGCCCTGCCCGACAGCTCGTACCGGTCGCTGACGGAGGCCCTGCCGATGCTGCGCGCCGTGAAGGACGCGGCCGAACTGGCCCGCATCGAAGCCGCGGGCGCCGCCGCCGACGCGGCCTACAAGGAGATCCTCAAGGTCCGCTTCTCCGGCCGCAGCGAGACCGAGGTCGCCGCCGATCTGGCCGCGCTGCTGCGGCGGTTCGGGCACGAGCAGGTGGACTTCACGGTCGTCGGCTCCGGCCCCAACGGCGCCAACCCGCACCACGAGGCGGGCGAACGCGTCATCGGGACCGGCGACATGGTCGTCCTGGACTTCGGCGGGCTCAAGGACGGATACGGCTCCGACACCTCCCGCACCGTCCATGTCGGCGCCCCGGGCGCCGAGGAGCAGCGGGTGCACGACATCGTCCGCGAGGCGCAGGACGCGGGCTGCCGTGCGGTGCGCCCCGGCGTTGCCTGCCAGGAGATCGACCGGGCGGCGCGCGCGGTCATCACCCAGGCCGGGTACGGCGAGCGGTTCATCCACCGCACCGGCCACGGCATCGGTGTGACCACCCACGAGCCCCCGTACATGATCGAGGGCGAGGAGCAGCCGCTGGTGCCCGGGATGTGCTTCTCGGTCGAGCCGGGCATCTACCTCCCCGGCCGCTTCGGCGTCCGGATCGAGGACATCGTCACGGTCACCGAGGACGGCGGCCGGCGGCTCAACACCACCCGGCGTGAGCTGGCGGTCGTCGAGTAGCCACCCCCCCCGGCGGGCGCCACCCGGCGCACTCCACCACCCCCGGCGGGCCCCACCGCCCCGCCCCGGCACCGAGCCCGCCGGGGGCCGTCACACGTCCGTCGCACCCTCACACATCCGCCAGGTGTCAGGCCCTCACACATCCGTCAGTACGACACACGACTCCGGCGGCAGCAGCAACAGCCCGTCCCCGCCCGGCGTACGGACCGGCTCCCAGCAGGCCAGGATCCGGCTGCCGCGCCCGTTCAGCGGGATCCGTGCCGTCCCGGCGCCGAGGTTGACCGCGATTCGCAGGTCGCCCCGGCGGAGCGCCAGCCAGCGCGCGTCCTCGTCGTACGCCACCTTCACCGCGGCCAGGTCCGGGTCCAGCAGATCGGGGCAGGTGCGGCGGAGCGCGATCAGCTCGCGGTACCAGGCGAGCAGCCGCGAGTGGTGGCCGCCGTCCAGCTCGCCCCAGTCGAGACAGGACCGCTCCCGGGTGGTGGGTGATTGCGGGTCGGGGATGTCCCCCTCGGCCCAGCCGTGCTCGGCGAACTCCCGCCGCCTGCCGTTCCGTACGGCCTCCGCCAGATCCGGATCGGTGTGGTCGGTGAAGAACTGCCACGGGGTGCCCGCCCCCCACTCCTCGCCCATGAACAGCATCGGCACCGAGGGCGCGGTGAGCACCAGGGTCGCCGCGCACGCCAGCAGACCGGGCGACAGACTCGCCGAAAGCCGGTCGCCGAGCGCCCGGTTCCCGATCTGGTCATGGGTCTGCGCGAACCCGACGAAGCGCTGCGCGGGCGTCGACACGCGGTGCACGGGGCGGCCGTGGGTCCGGCCGCGGAACGTCGAGTACGTACCGTCGTGGAAGAAGACCCGGGTGAGGGTCTTGGCCAGGGCGGCCAGCGGCTCAGCGGCGAAATCCGCGTAGTACCCCTGGGACTCGCCGGTCAGCGCGGTGTGCAGGGCGTGGTGGAAGTCGTCGTTCCACTGGGCGTGCACACCGAGACCGCCCGCCCCGCGCGGGGTCGTCGTCCGCGGGTCGCAGAGGTCGGACTCGGCGATCAGGAAGAGCGGCCGCCCGAGACCGGCCGAGAGTGCGTCGGTGGCCGCCGACAGCTCCTCCAGGAAGGTCAGGGCCCGCCCGTCCACGAGCGCGTGCACCGCGTCGAGCCGTAGCCCGTCGATCCGGTAGTCGCGCAGCCAGGCCAGCGCGCTCCCCAGCAGATACGCCCTGACCTCGTCGGATCCGGGCGCGTCCAGGTTCACGGCCGACCCCCAGGGGGTCTGGTGGGTGTCGGTGAAGTACGGGCCGTAGGAGGGCAGATGGTTGCCGGAGGGGCCGAAGTGGTTGTGGACCACGTCCAGTACGACCCCGAGCCCCCGCTCATGGGCCGCGTCGACGAAGCGCTTCAGCCCGTCCGGGCCGCCGTACGGTTCGTGCACCGCCCACAGCGAGACCCCCTCGTACCCCCAGCCGTGCCGGCCCGGGAAGGGACAGACCGGCATCAGCTCGACATGGGTGACGCCCAGCGCGGCCAGATGGTCCAGCCGGGCGGCCGCCGCGTCGAAGGTGCCCTCCGGGGTGTACGTGCCGATGTGCAACTCGTAGAGGACGGCGCCCGGCAGCGCACGGCCCGGCCACTCCTGGCGCCACGGGAACGCGTCGTGGACGACGACGGCGCTCAGACTGTCGGGTCCCGCGGGCTGCCGGCGCGAGCGCGGGTCGGGCAGCACCGGCCCGCCGTCGAGCCGGAAGCCGTAGTGATCGCCCTCCGACGCCTCCGCGGTGACGGCCCACCAGCCCTCCCGCAGCGGATCACGCTCCATGGCCAGCTCCCGCCCGGCCAGCTCCAGCGTGACTTCGCGCTTCTCCGGTGCCCACACGTCGAACAGCACTGCATCCCCTAGGTCGTGTCGTCGGAACGGTCGTGTCGTCGGAACGGTCGTGTCGTCGGGACGGTCGTCCGGCCGGGACGGGGTGTGGTCGGGACCGCCATCGGCCGGCAGGCTCTCATCTTGACAAGATCAGGGGCTGGAGCGAGCGCACTCGGGCCATTAGGGTCGCGATCCATGAGGATTCCGCCACTGCCCGCCTTCCCGCCCGGTTTCCTGTGGGGCGCGTCAGCATCCGCCTTCCAGACCGAGGGAGCGGCGGGCGCCGACGGCAAGGGCCCGTCCGGCTGGGACGTCTTCGCGGCCCGGCCCGGCCGGGTCAAGGACGGCACCGACGGCTCACGCGGCACCGGCTTCTACGACCGCTACCGCGAGGACGTGGAGCTGCTCGCCGGGCTCGGCGCCGGGGCCTTCCGCTTCTCGGTCAGCTGGCCGCGCGTCGTGCCGGACGGCTCGGGACCGCTCAACCCGGCGGGGCTCGACTTCTACGACCGGCTCGTCGACGAGCTGTGCTCCCGGGGCATCAGACCCGCGCCGACGCTCTACCACTGGGACACCCCGCTCGCCCTCGAACAGAACGGCGGCTGGCTCAACCGCGACACCGCCCACCGCTTCGCCGAGTACGCGGCCGTCGTCGCCGAGCGCCTCGCCGACCGGGTCCCGATGTGGATCACCATCAACGAACCGGCCGAGGTGACGCTCCTCGGCTACGCGCTGGGCGAGCACGCCCCCGGTAAGAAACTGCTCTTCGACGCGCTGCCCGCCGCCCACCACCAGCTGCTCGCACACGGTCTCGCCGTCGGGGCGCTGCGCGCGGCGGGAGCGTCCCACATCGGCATCGCCGTCTCGCACACCCCGGTCTGGACGGCGGGCGAGAGCGAGGAGGACCGCTTCGGGGCCGGGCTCTACGACACGCTCTCCAACTGGCTCTTCGCCGACCCGCTGCTCACCGGCGCCTACCCGGACGAGAACTTCGCGGCCCTGATGCCGGGACCGGTCGCCGAGGACCTGGAGACCATCTCGGCCCCGCTCGACTGGTACGGGGTCAACTACTACAACCCCACCCTCGTCGGCGCACCCGCCCCGCAGGCCCTCGACACCTTCGCCGGGTTCGGCATACCGCCCGAACTGCCTTTCGGTATCAGGGAGATCGAGGGATACGACCGCACCGACTTCGGCTGGCCGGTGGTCCCCGACGGACTGCGCTCCATGCTGATCCAGCTGGAGAGCCGCTACGGCGACCGGCTGCCGCCGCTCTACATCACCGAGAACGGCTGCAGCTACGACGGAGTGCACGACGCCCGCAGGATCGACTTCCTCGACGGCCATCTGCGCGCCCTGCACGCCGCCATGGCCGAGGGGGTCGACGTCCGCGGCTACTTCACCTGGTCGCTCACCGACAACTTCGAGTGGATCGAGGGGAACGCACAGCGGTTCGGCCTGGTGCACGTGGACTACGAGTCGATGCGCCGCACCCCGAAGGACTCCTACCGGTGGTACGCGGAGGTCATCCGCGGTTCGCAGGCCGGATGCACGGACGGACACCAGTCGCAATGACCAGTACTTCAGCCATGGTCGCTCCGTGGTGGCAACAGGCTCAACTGGGGATCTTCGTGCACTGGACCCCCGCGTCCGTGCCGGGGTGGGCACCGTCGTACGACCCGGCGGGGCGCGCGCACCTCGGCTGGACCTCGTACGGGGAGTGGTACGAGAACTCCCTCCGCTTCCCCGGCAGCCCGGTCTCCGCCCACCACCGGGAGACGTACGGCACCCGCCCGTACACGGCGTTCGGCGGCGACTTCGCGGACGCGCTGAGCGGCTGGGACCCGGCGGACTGGGCACGCCGCTTCCGCGCGGCCGGGGCCCGTTACGCGGTCCTCGTCACCAAGCACCACGACGGCTACTGCCTCTGGCCCTCCGGGGTCCGCAACCCGCACCAGCCCGGCTGGCACACCCCGCGCGACGTCGTCGGCGAGTTCGCCGACGCGGTCAGGGCCGAGGGGCTGCGGTTCGGCGTCTACTACTCGGGCGGCCTCGACTGGACGTTCCAGCCGCGCCCCATCGCGACCGCGGCCGACACGGTGGCCGCCGTCCCGCGCGGCGCCTACCCGGCGTACGCGGACGCCCAGCTGCGGGAGCTGATCAGGCGCTACCACCCGGACATCCTCTGGAACGACATCGCCTGGCCCGCGGGGCGCGCCGGAATCCGGCGCCTGGTCGAGTACTACCGCTTCACCGTCCCGCACGGTGTCGTCAACGACCGGCTCTACCCGTACACCCCGCTGTGGCGCACGCTGCGGCTGCCCGGTCTGCGGGCCGCGTACAACAGCTGGGACCGCCGCACGGTCGCCAGCGACGAGGGCTTCGTCCCCAAGAAGCCCCCGTACTACGACTTCAGGACACCGGAGTACTCCCGCTACACCGGCCCCGACCCCTTCGAGATCACCCGCGGCGTCGACCACAGCTTCGGCTACAACCGGAACTCGGGCGAGAACTCCTTCATCGGCCGCGAGGCGCTCGCCGCGCTGCTCGCGACGGTCCGGTCCGACGGCGGAAATCTGCTGCTCAACGTCGGTCCGCGCGGTGAGGACGCCACCATCCCGCCGGAGCAGCAGCGCCGGCTGGACTGGCTCGGCGAGGCCGCCGGCTTCAGTCCCACACCATGTTGACGGCCCGTTCGAAGTTCGCGTAACCCGCCCGCTCGAAGGCCCGCGCCATCGGGACGTTGCCGACATCCGTCGACGCACGGATCCGCTCCACACCCTCACCGGTGAGAATCCTCGTGCCCTCGGCGAGGATCCCGTCGATGTACCCGTGTCCCCGGTGGGCGGGCAGCACGCCGATGTACGCGATGATCGCGTGGTAGTTGTTGCGTGCGGGAATCACGAAGCCGACCGGCTCCCCGCCCGGCAGCTCGGCGACCCGCCACCAGCCGGCCGGGCTCCGGTAGCCCGTCAGCTCCTCGTCGTACTGCCGCTCGGACACCTCGCGCGGACTCAGCCCGGTCGCCACCGATGCCCGGGTGTGGGCGTCGAGCGAGCCCTCGGCGACCAGGGCCATCAGCGAGACGAGATCCTCCCGGTCGCGCACCGGCCGGAAGACCAGCCGGCCGTCCGGCGCCGGGGCCGCCGCCGCTCCCGGGGTCCACTCCAGCCGCAGCCGCTCGACCAGCAGCCGCGCCCCGGTCCGCTCCACAGCCCGCATCCGGGCCCCGACCACCTCGTGGGCGACCGGATCCGTGCGCCAGTCCGGCGGGATGAACCGGCCGTACTCGGGGCGCTCAGCGCCGGCCGGGAAGAGCCGCGCCATCGCCGTCTCCAGCAGCCGCACCCCGGTATCGACGCGCTCCGGTTCGGGCAGCGTGTCGTCCAGGTCGAAGAAGTCGAGCGTGTACGGGGCGGCGCCGGGCGCGGGGGCCCACCAGGCGGCCCGCGCCAGTACGCGGTCGCCGCGCAGCGCCACCCACATCCACTCGGGACGGCGCAGACCACGCGCCAGGTCGTCGGCCAGCTCGTGGTCGAGTGTGTACGGCAGTGTGCGGAAGAGGGCGAGCTCGTCCGGCCCGCTCAACGGGCGGACCACCAGCTCGTGTTCGTACGGCTTCGCGTGCAAAGAGGCTCCTGGGTAGGGGGGATGTCCGCAGACCGTAACAATCGGCGTCCTGCCTGGTCACATGGTTATCGGAAACCCAGGGGCGCCTGGACACCCGCACCGGATCCGGCCGACAATCAACCCCGTGACGTCCTCCTCAGACTCCCCGGCGCCCGCCCACGAGCCACCTATGGCTGTCCCTGCCCGGCTCTCCGACGCCGAGCGCGACCGGGTGCTCGGAGTGCTCAAGGAGGGCGCGGTCCAGGGGAGGCTGTCCCATGACACCTTCGTGCGCCGCACCGAACTGGCCCTCGCCGCCCGCAGGTCCGACGAACTGACCGCCCTCACCGCGGACCTGGAGAGCGGCCGGGGCTGGTCGCAGCGGCTGCTGGGCGCGGTCGGCCAGGTGTCGGCCTTCCCCGGACGGATGCGCAGGGCCTGGGCCGCCGAACGGCTGCCGAAACTGCGCCTGCCCGCCCCGGGCCCGTACCCGCTGCGGATAGGCCGCGACCCGGTCAACGGCCTGCGCCTGAACCACGAGACGGTGTCGCGCCTGCACGCCGAACTCGGCCTCCAGGCCGGCCTCTGGGTGCTGCGCGACCTGGGCTCGGCCAACGGTACGACGGTCAACGGACACCGGGTCACCGGCGCGGTCGTCGTACGCGACGGCGACGCGGTCGGATTCGGCCGCATCCACTTCCGGCTCTCATCGGAGTGACCGGCCACGCTCCCTCCGGCCGAGGGGCACCGGGCCCACTCACCCCGAGCCCGCCGGCGCGACCCGCTTGAGCAGTGCCACCGGCCGTACCGCGAACAGCTCGCCCAGGGCGACCCGCCCGGTGAACTCCCGCTCGGGCGCCAGCAGATCGAGCCACACCCCGGCGGGCAGCGGCAGCTCCGTGTCCCGCCAGCCACCCGCCTGTTCCAGCCGCAGGGAGAGCCGGGTCACCGCCGTGACCACCTCCCCCGAGCGGCAGAAGGCCAGACAGTGGCCGGCGGCGGGCCCCTCGGGTTCGAGCGGCCGGTACGTCCCGGACTCGCCGAACACCTCCGGGCAGTCCCGGCGCAGCAGCAGCGCCGTGGTGGTCAGCGCCAGCTTCTCGTCCGACGGGTCGACGGGCACCGGGGGTCTGCGGTTGTCCGGATCCACCAGTGCGATGTACGAGCCCTCGGTGCCCTGGTAGACGTCGGGCACCCCGGGCATCGTGAGATGGACCAGGGTGGCGCCGAGTGTGTTGGCCCGTACGTGCGGACCGAGCCCGCGGGCGAATTCGGCGACCGCCGACTGCGCGGGGCCCGCGGGACCCGCAGCGGTGAAGTCGTCGACCGCCTGCTCGTACCCGGCGTCCTGCTCGGTCCAGCTGGTGTGCAGCCCCGCCTCGCGCACCGACTTCAGCAGCGCGGGGCCGAGCCGCTCCTGGTCGGGCAGCCCGAAGCCGAACACGGTCTGCCAGGCCACCCAGGCCAGTTGCGGATCGGGCGCCGGAGTGGTCAGCCGCCCCAGCAGGTCCGCCCAGTGCTCCGGGCACTCGGTGAGGACCGCGATCCGCGCCCGGACATCGGCGCTGCGTTTGGTGTCGTGCGTGGTCAGCACCGTCCCGCCGGCCGGCCAGTCGCGGGCCGTCCGGGCGCAGAACGCGTGGAAGCGCGCCGGGCTCACCGCGGGCGCTCCCGGATCACCGCCCACCTCGCCCGCCGACACCAGCGGCGTGTAGCGGTAGAAGGCGGTGTCCTCGACCGACTTGGCGCGCAGCGCGGACGCGGTCTGCGCGAACCGGGCGCAGAACGCGGCCCGGTCGGGGCCGCCGCCCAGCCTGCCGAGCGCCAGATCCCGTACGACACCGACGACGGCCGACTCCTCCGCCACGGTGAAGGACGCGGCGGCCTGCCGTACCGTCTCCGGATCCAGCGTGGCCTCCGCGATGTCGGGCGTCGGCCCGCCCGCGGTCACATAGGGCCGGTAGACGGGCATCCGGACCAGCAGCTCGCGCAGCGCCGTCCGCAGCGCCCACGGCGCGTGGTCGCGCAGCGCCGGGTCGGCCGCGCAGATCCGCTCCGCCGTGCGGGCCAGATAGGTGGTCTCGGCCGCCAGCTCATGGGTGATGACCTTGTACGCGGCCCGGCGGACCGTCGACTCCCAGTGCCCGCCCCGGTCGCCGGCGGGCCCGGCGTACTCCCGGTAGTGGCGGACCAGCTCGGCGGCGCCCGCCGGATCGGTGAACAGGCCGTCGATCCGGTGCAGGGCGTCGTACCCGGTGGTCCCGGCGACCGCCCAGTCGGCGGGCAGCCGCTCGTCGCCGGTGAGGATCTTCTCCACCACGGTCCAGCGGCCGCCCGTCGCCTCACCGAGCCGCCGCAGATAGGCGCCGGGGTCGGCCAGTCCGTCCGGGTGGTCGACGCGCAGCCCCTCGATCACGCCGTCGTCCATCAGCTCCAGGATCTTGGCATGGGTCGCGTCGAAGACGGCCGGGTCCTCGACGCGTACCCCGATCAGGTCGGAGATGGTGAAGAAGCGGCGGTAGTTGAGCTCGGTACGGGCCAGCCGCCACCAGCCGAGGCGGTACCACTGGGCGTCGAGCAGCTCGGGCAGCGGCAGCCGCGCCGTGCCCTCGCGCAGCGGAAAGGCGTGGTCGTAGTAGCGCAGCACGTCCCCGTCGACCCGCAGCCGCTCCAGCTCGTCGCCGAGCCGGTGGCCGAGGACGGGCAGCAGCACCTTGCCGCCGCCCGACTCCCAGTCGATGTCGAACCAGCGCGCGTACGGCGAGACCGGGCCCTCGCGCAGCACCTCCCAGAGCGGCCGGTTGAACCGCGGGGCCGCCGCCATATGGTTCGGCACGATGTCCACGACGAGACCGAGCCCATGGGTGCGCGCGGTGTGCGCCAGCGCGCGCAGCCCGGCCTCGCCGCCCAGCTCGTCGCGGATCCGGGTGTGGTCCACGACGTCGTAACCGTGGGTGGAGCCGGGCACGGCGTCGAGGACCGGGGACAGATGGAGGTGCGAGACACCGAGGGCGGCCAGCCGGGGCACCGCTGCCTCGGCGGCCGGGAACGGGAACTGCGGCTGGATCTGAAGCCGGTACGTCGCGGTGGGCGTCATGGGAACCTACGTACCCCGTTTCGGCGGTCCCCTGTCACCCCCGGCGTGTCAGGCCGGCCGTTTCAGTACGGTCAGGCTCCGCCCGATCAGCGCGAGCCGGTCGCCCGCGTCCACCTTGGGGCCGGGGCCCGGAGGCACTCCGTCCTCATGGGCGGTGTCCACGACGACCTCCCACTGTCTGCCGTGGTTGACCGGCACCAGAAACTCGATCTCCTCCGCGCCCGCGTTGAACATCAGCAGGAACGAGTCGTCGGCGATGTGCTCACCGCGGGTCCCCGGCTCCGAGATGGCGTTCCCGTTCAGGAAGACCGTCAGCGCCTTGGCGTGCGCCGCCTGCCAGTCGCGCTGGACCATCTCCTCGCCCTCCGGGGTGAACCAGGCGATGTCGGAGAGGTCGTCGTGGGTGCCCTCCACCGGGCGGCCGTGGAAGAAGCGCCGCCGCCGGAAGACGGGATGCTCGCGCCGGAGCGCCACCATCGCCCGGGTGAAGGCCAGCAGGGTGCTGTTCGCGCCCCGGCCGCCGGAGGCGCTCCTTCCGGAGCGGTCCGTGCCGGTGCTCTCCGTGCTGTCAGTGCTGTCCTGGCCCTCCGCGCCCTCCGCGCTCTCCGTGCCGTCCTGGCCGGAGCCGCCTCCTGGGACCTCCTGGTCCGCCGCCGGTCCCCCGGGGCCGGGCCAGTGCACCCAGGCCAGCTCGCTGTCCTGGCAGTACGCGTTGTTGTTGCCGTGCTGGGTGCGGCCGAACTCGTCGCCGTGGCTCAGCATCGGCACCCCCTGCGAGAGCAGCAGTGTGGCCATGAAGTTCCGCATCTGGCGGCCCCTCAGTTCCAGTACACCGGGGTCGTCGGTCTCGCCCTCGGCGCCGCAGTTCCACGACCGGTTGTGGCTCTCGCCGTCCCGGTTGTTCTCGCCGTTCGCCTCGTTGTGCTTGTCGTTGTACGCCACCAGGTCGTGCAGCGTGAACCCGTCGTGGCAGGTGGTGAAGTTGATCGAGGCCAGCGGGCGCCGCCCGTCGTCCTGGTACAGGTCCGACGAGCCGGTCAGCCGCCCGGCGAACTCCGCGAGCGTCCGGGGCTCGCCCCGCCACAGGTCCCGCACGGTGTCGCGGTACTTGCCGTTCCACTCGGTCCACAGCGGCGGGAAGTTCCCCACCTGGTAGCCGCCCTCGCCCACGTCCCACGGTTCGGCGATCAGCTTCACCTGGGAGACCACCGGGTCCTGCTGGACCAGATCGAAGAAGGACGACAGCCGGTCCACCTCGTGGAACTGACGGGCCAGGGTCGCCGCCAGGTCGAAGCGGAAACCGTCGATGTGCATCTCGGTGACCCAGTAGCGCAGCGAGTCCATGATCAGCTGGAGCACGTGCGGAGAGCGCATCAGCAGGCTGTTGCCGGTGCCCGTGGTGTCCATGTAGTAGCGCGGATCGTCCGTCAGACGGTAGTAGGAGGCGTTGTCCAGGCCGCGGAAGGAGAGCGTCGGACCCAGGTGGTTGCCCTCGGCGGTGTGGTTGTAGACCACGTCGAGGATCACCTCGATCCCGGCCTCGTGCAGCGCTCGTACCGCCTGCTTGAATTCGAGCACCTGTTCGCCGCGGTCGCCCCAGGAGGCGTACGCGTTGTGCGGGGCGAAGAACCCGATGGTGTTGTAGCCCCAGTAGTTCGAGAGCCCGCTGTCCGCCAGACGGTGGTCGTTGACGAACTGGTGAATGGGCATCAGCTCCAGCGCGGTGACCCCGAGACCCGTCAGATGTTCGATGACCGCCGGATGCGCCAGCGCCGCGTACGTCCCGCGCATCTCGTCGGGGAGCGCCGGATGGAGCATGGTCAGGCCCTTCACATGGGCCTCGTAGAGCACGGTCTCGTGGTACGGAGTCCGCGGCAGCCGGTCGTCGCCCCAGTCGAAGTAGGGGTTGACCACCACCGATGCCATGGTGTGCGGGGCGGAGTCCAGGTCATTGCGCGAGTTCGGCCGGCCGAAGTGGTAGCCGTACACCGACTCGTCCCACTTGACCTCGCCGCTCACCGCCTTGGCGTACGGATCGAGGAGCAGCTTCGCCGAGTTGCACCGCTGCCCGCTCTCGGGCGCGTACGGGCCGTGCACCCGGAATCCGTACCGCTGGCCCGGCATGATGCCGGGCAGATAGGCATGGCGGACGAAGGCGTCCGTCTCTCTCAGCTCCACCGCCGTCTCTGAGCCGTCGTCGTGCAGCAGGCACAACTCGATTCGGTCGGCGGCCTCCGAAAAGACCGCGAAATTGGTCCCGGCGCCGTCGTACGTGGCGCCGAGCGGGTATGTCTGTCCCGGCCAGACCTGCATGGGCACGACTCTTCCACATCAGGCGCCGACTCACCCGTGTCCGCGCGTCCTCGCCACGAACCACTATGAATCCCCTCACTCGGCCCCGTCCGGTCACGGGGAACGGTCACCACGAATACGGGAGTTGGGAAAGGAGCCTGCGCATCGGGCTGCACCGGATCCCGCGCGCGGAGTACCCTTCCTTGATCGTTGCAGGGGGAGTGAAAGGCGGTACGCGGGTGGGCTCGGGAGGGCTGGAGCTGCCCCCAGGTGACCCGGGTCACGACGGGGGCTCCACAGGTGTCCCACCCGGGGCGGTCTCCCTGGCGCGGCCCATGGAGATCGGGGCGGAACTCGACTGGGACGCCGGCGCCTGGAACGAGGTGCGGACCCGCGCCCAGCGGGCCGGGCGTGCCTACATCTGGCTGAACCTGGTCGAGCAGCGGCTCCGCGCGGTGGTGGCCGCGGTGCTGCGTCCCATCTACGAACCGGTGCACGCCGACGACTGGGTGGTCGCGGCGGCGGGCCCGGCGGGCCAGGAGTGGGTGCAGCGCGCCGTCGCGGTACGGGAGGTCTCGCGCCGCAAGGGCTATCTGCTCGATCCGGCCGACGACAACGTCCTCAGCTTCCTCACCCTGCCTCAGCTGCGGGAACTGATGGTCCAGCACTGGCCGTGCTTCGAGCCGTACTACGACGACCGGCGCGATGTGGAACTGGCCCTGGACGAGCTGGAGGTCACCCGCAACGTGGTCTCCCGCAACCGGGCGCTCTCCGAGGCGGTGCTGGCCCAGGCCGAACGGGCCTCGTCGCGGCTGCTGGACATTCTGGGCGGCGGGTCGGGCGCGCCGTCCGCCGAACGCCTCCCGGTGGACGCGGTCGAGGACCTGGTGGGGGACCGGTACGCGGATGTCATCGGGGTCCACCCGGACCGCGTACGGCTCCAGCGGCAGATCCCCGCCGAGGACCTGTTCGGCGGGGCGCGCAGGCTCGACGCGATCGGGATAGGACTGAACCTCCTGGTCCAGAACTTCTCGGGCCGCCGGCTGGTCCGGCTGGCCGAGTCGGGGTGCCGGGTCCGGCTGCTCTTCCTCAACCCGGCCAGCAGCGCGGTCAAACGGCGCGAGCGGGAGCTGGGGCTGAAGAAGGGTGAGCTGAGCCGCGCGGTGGAGACGAACATCCTGCACATGCGCCGGGTGCGGTCCAGGCTCCGGGACCCCGGTGCCTTCGAGATCCATGTGTTCGACGAGACGCCGCGCTTCATGGCCTGTCTGGTCGACGGCGACGGCGCGGACGGTCTCGCGGTCGTCCAGTCGTATCTGCGCAGGGCGCGTGGGATGGAGGCGCCGGTCCTGGTACTCAGGGGCGGCGGACGCGCGGTGGTCAGGCAGGGGCAGGACGCGGAGCACGGCCTCTTCGAGACGTACCGGGACGAGTTCGAGTCCGTGTGGGGCGATTCGCGGCCGGTGTCCTGATCCGCCGCCCGGCTGCCGTGGGTGCCGCCGCTCCCGACCGTTCCGGTGGACGGGGCTGACCTGGCGGACCGGGTGGCCGGTCCCGCTGTCAGTGGCGCATGCGAGGGTGGTGACCACTTGGGGGACGTACCACGAAGGAGGGCCGCCATGAGCTGGCACCGGGGACCGCTGGTCGGCTTCGACCTGGAGACGACCGGCACCGATGTCGAGACGGACCGCATCGTCACGGCGGCCGTCGTGCGGCTGGGCGCGGACGGGGGCGTCCAGGAGCAGCGCACGTGGCTGATCGACCCGGGTGTGGTGATACCCGCGCAGGCCGCGGCGATTCACGGCATCTCGACGGACCATGCCCGGACCCACGGGGCGCCGGCGGCCTCCGCCGTGGAGGAGATCGCCCGTACCGTTGCCGCGGTGCTGCGTTCGGGGGTGCCGCTGGTGGTGATGAACGCGCGGTACGACCTGTCGCTGCTCGACCGTGAGTGCCGGCGCCATGGGGTGGCATCGGTCAGCGAGCGGCTCGGCGCGGCGCCTTCGCCCGTCATCGACCCGCTGGTGATCGACAAGCACGTCGACAAGTACCGCAAGGGCAAGCGCGCCCTCCACGCGCTGTGCGCCTACTACGGGGTGGAGCTGGACGACGCGCACGACGCGAGCGCGGACGCGGTGGCCGCCGCCCGGGTGGTGCGCCGCATGGGGGAGACGCACCAGCCGGTCGGGGCGATGCCACTAGCGGATCTGCATGGCCTTCAGATACGGGCGGCGGCCGAGCAGTCGGCCTCGCTGCAGGCCTACCTCCGGCGCACGGCCGACCCGGCGGCGGTCGTCGAGCCGGCCTGGCCGGTCATCCCCAGGAGCCGGTGACCCGCTCGCCACCCCTGTTGCCGGGCCGGCTCCGGGGCGCGCGGACGGAACTGAGGCTGCCGCTCGGGCCCTGGAGCGGATCCGGGGAGCCACTCGGGCCCTGGACGGATCCGTGGGGAGCCACTTGGGTCCGCGAGCGGATCCGTGCGGAGCCGCTTGCGACTCAGAACGGATACCAGCGGACCCCGGGGTCGTTCTCGCGCAGTGACGCCACCCTGCGGCGGAACTCTTCGAGGGCGCGGGGGTTGGCCGGGGCGTGCTGGGACACCCAGGCGCAGCTTGCCGTCTCGCGGGCGCCGCGCAGGACCGCGCAGCCCTCCCACTCGCGGACGTCCCAGCCGTAGGCGGTGACGAAGGAGTCGTACGCCTGCGGGGGCAGCCCGTAGCGGTCCCGGGAGAGGGCCATGACCACCAGGTCGTGTTCCCGCAGGTCGGACGAGAACGTCTCCAGGTCGACCAGGACCGGTCCGTCCGGGGTGACATGGACGTTGCGCGGCAGCGCGTCGCCGTGGATCGGACCCGGGGGCAGACGGGGTGTCAGTGCGGCGGCGGCCGATGCGAAGCCGTCACGGCGCTCGCGGAGGTAGTCCGCGTCCGCGGGGTCGATGGCGTCCCCCGCGAGCCGCAGCCACCGTTCGACCCCGCCCAGGAGTTCGCGCGGGGGGAGTGTGAAGGCGGGGGCGGGCAGCGCGTGGACGGAGCGCAGCAGCTCCGCGAGGTCCGCGGGTGCGGCCGGGCGGACCGCCTCCGGGAGCCGGTGCCAGAGTGTGACCGGATGCCCGCCGACCAGCCGGGGCGACGGCTCGGCCGCGCGCACCGCCGGGACATCCGCGTCGGCGAGCCACCCCGCCACGGCCAGTTCGCGCTCCGCCCGCTCCAGCAGCTCCGGGGCCCGGCCCACCTTGACGACGAGTCCGCTGTCCGCGAAGACCGCGTTCTCGCCCAGCGCCAGCAGCTCCGCGTCCTGGGCCAGACCTGCCGTCCGCAGGATGTCCCGCGCCGTTGACTCGTCCATGTGCTGTCTCCCGCTCTCGTTCGGCACGGCCAAGTTTCGCATCCGCGCAGGAGGAGCCCGGCATCCCCGGGGGCGGGCTCCACGGGCCGCCGAAATAAGTTGCACGAGACGTCTCGTCTCGCCTACCGTCGTGGCATGAACTCACCGAAGCGTGCCCATATCGCCATGTTCTCCATCGCCGCCGCCGGGCACGTGAACCCGAGTCTGGAAGTGATCAGGGAACTCGTCGCCCGCGGCCACCGCGTCACCTACGCGATCCCGGCGTCCTTCGCCGAAAAGGTGGCGGAGACCGGTGCCGAGCCCGTCGTCTACACCTCGACCCTGCCCACCGACGACGACCCAGCGGCCTGGGGCACCGAGTTGATCGACAACATCGAGCCGTTCCTCCGCGACGCCATCGCCGTGCTGCCTCAGCTGATCGAGGCCCACGAGGGGCCGGACGGGGTGGGCGTGCCCGATCTGATCCTGCACGACATCACCGCGTACCCGGCGATCGTGCTCTCCCGCCGCTGGGGCGTCCCCGACATCTCGCTCTCCCCGAACCTGGTGGCCTGGGAGGGGGCGGATGAGGAGGTCGGCGAGCCGAGGAGGGCACAGCTGATGGCGACCGAGCGGGGCCGGGCCTACTACGCGCGCTTCCGCGCCTGGCTCGATGAGAACGGGATCGGCCAGGACCCCGACCCGTTCGTCGGACGTCCCCGCCGCAGCATCGTCCTCATCCCGCGCGCGATGCAGCCCTACGGCGACCGGGTGGACGACACCAGATACACCTTCGTCGGTGCCTGCCAGGGCGACCGCAGGGACCAGGGGGAGTGGCAGCGGCCGACGGACGCCGGGAAGGTGCTGCTCGTCTCGCTCGGCTCGACCTTCACCAAGCAGCCGGGCTTCTACCGCGAGTGCATCGCGGCCTTCGGGGACCTGCCCGGCTGGCATGTGGTGCTGCAGATCGGCAAGCACGTCGACGTGTCCGAACTGGGCCAGGTTCCGGCCAACTTCGAGGTGGCGCGCTGGGTCCCGCAGCTCGCCGTGCTCCGGCAGGCCGACGCCTTCCTCACCCATGCCGGAGCGGGCGGCAGCCAGGAGGGGCTGGCCACGGCGACACCGATGGTCGCCGTCCCGCAGGCCGTCGACCAGTTCTCCAACGCGGACATGCTCCAGTCGCTGGGCGTCGCCCGGCATCTCCCGATGGCGGACGTCACCGCGGCGACGCTGCGTGAAGCGGTGCTCGATGTGGCCGGTGATCCGGAGGTCGCCGGGCGGCTGGCGCGTATCGGCGCCGCGATGGCGGAGGAGGGCGGCACCCGCCGTGCGGCCGACCTCATCGAGGCGGAACTGCCCGCGCCGCCCGCCCGGTAGGCGGCCCGGCGGGAACGAAGCCATGACCGGGCGGCCGCCCGCCGGAAGGCGGCCCCCGGGGGAATCGCGCCGTCTATGTTCGTCCCATGACGACCAGATACGCGGTACTGCTGCGCGGCATCAATGTGGGCGGCAACAGGAAGGTCCCCATGGCGGACCTCAGGGAGTTGCTCACCGGGCTCGGCCACGGGGATGTCCGTACGTACCTCAACAGCGGGAACGCCGTCTTCAGCAGCGAGGCGTCAGGCGAGGACGAGTTGGCGGCCGGGGTGGAACGGGCCATCGCGGACCGTTTCGGCTTCACGGTGGACTGTCTCGTCCGCGACCACGCCTATCTGCGGGCCGTGGCCGACGGCTGTCCCTTCCCGGCGGCCGGGCTCCAGGGCAAGCAGCTGCACGCCACCTACTTCTCCGGCCCCGTCGGGCCCGAGCGGTTCACCGGCATCGACCGACAGGCGTACCTGCCGGAGGAGTTCGGGCTCGGCGACCGGGTGCTCTATCTGTACGCCCCGGAGGGTCTCGGCCGCTCCAAGCTCGCGGAGGCCCTGAACAGGCCCGCCGCGAACAAGGGGGTCACCGGTACCTCCCGCAACTGGAACACCGTGCTCAAGCTGGTGGAGATGACCGGCGGCTGAGACGGGCCCGCTGTGATTTCGCCGTCAGTGCCGTGCGGCCCGTTCGGAACGGGCCGCCCAGCGGCCGTCCGTGCGGGTGATCCGCACCGGGTGGTCGAAGCACTTGCTGACCTGGTCGGTGGTGAGCACCTCGTCGGCCGGCCCCGAGCCCAGGCACGCGCCGTCGCGCAGCAGCATCGCGTGCGTCGTGGACGCGGGAAGCTCCTCCAGATGGTGGGTGACCAGGATCGTCGCCAGCTCCGGGTGCTCGGCGCGCAGCTCGTCCAGGCTGGTCAGCAGCTGCTCGCGGGCGGCCAGGTCCAGTCCGGTGGCCGGTTCGTCGAGCAGGACGAGACGGGGGCTCGGCATCAGCGCGCGGGCGATCAGGGTCCGGCCCCGCTCGCCCTGCGACAGGGTCGGCCACCGGGAGTCCGCCTTGTCGCCGCCCATGCCGAGCATGGTCAGCAGCCGGTCGGCCCGCTTGAGCTGCTCATCGGTCGGCGACCAGCGCGGCACGGGCTCGATGGAGTTGGTGAGACCGGTCAGGACGACGTCACGGACCCGAAGCGGTGAGTGCAGCGGATGGCGCGGGTTGATGTGCCCCAGGTGAGAGCGGAGTTCCCGCAGGTCCACCCGGCCGAGCGTCCGGCCGAGGATCTCCACCTTCCCCCGGGTCGGGTGCGTCACGGCGCCCAGCAGCCCGAGCAGGGTCGACTTGCCGGCGCCGTTGGCACCGAGCAGAGCCCAGTGCTCCCCGCTGTGCACGGTCAGGGAGACCGAGTCGAGCAGCAGGTTCCCGTCCCGTACGAAATCGACGTCGTCCGCACGGATCACGACGGTGCTCACAGGTCGTTCAGCTCCTTCATCCATCTCTTGCTCGGTCGGGCGCGGCCCCTCCAGGGGCGAGAACCGGTGGGCCTCGCGGGCCGGCGTGCCGGGGCAGCGGGAACCGGGGCAGAGGGGCGAGGCCGTGCGTCCCGCACACCGCCCGGACATCCGCCGACGCGCGGTCGGGGAGTCGGCAGTGGCTCTGCACCGAGGCGATCCCGGTCAGGGAGGGCGCCTGTTCAGGCCGGCTGGTCGGCGGTAATCGTGTCCGGGCCGACACACCGGATCCTACCCTCCTGCCACGGCGAGCCGACCTGCCCGGCTGCCGGGCCGCCGACGGTCCAGGGGGGCCGATGGCGCCGTGCGGAGCGGGCATGCGGAAGGCCCCCCGGCCATCCGTGAGCGGCTGAGGGGCCCGGACGTCGCAAGGGCGGCCGTCATGTCTTTCCGGTCACGTCTCCCCGGTCGCGCCTCCCGGAGGTACATCCCGACCGCGCCTTCCCGACCGCGCCTCCCGGACGTACATCCCGACCGTGCCTCCCGGACGTACATCCCGACCGCGCCTTCCCGACCGCGCCTTCCCGGCCCCGCCTCCCCGGTCAGGCCCTTCCGGCGTGCGGGGGCCTGACGTTCTCAAGATGGGCGAACACGACCACGTTTGCCCCGTAGCCGCTCTTCTTGTCGAAGGTGCCGCCGCAGGTCAGCAGCCGCAGTTCGGGCCGGCCGGTGTTGCCGTAGACCTTGGCGTCGGGGAAGTCCTTCTTCTTGTACGTCTTCACCGAGTCGACGGTGAAGACCGCCGTGCGGTGGTCGGCGCGTGTGACGTCGACGAGATCACCGGGGTGCAGAGCGTTCAGGTTCAGGAAGATGGCGGCTCCGGTGCGGGTGTCCCGGTGCCCGACGATCACCGATGTGCCGGTCGCCCCGGGGGCCGGACCGCCCTGGTACCAGCCGACCTCGTGGGGTCTGCTCATCGGTGGTGTGTTCAGCCGGCCCTGCCGGTCGAGTTTCAGCCGGATGACCGGCGCTTCGATGACCAGGGAGGGAATGGCCAGCTTCGTCGGCGCCGCGGGCGGCAGGGGCGCGTGTGCCGCGGCAGCGGGCGGACCGGGGTGCGGTGCGGTCGCCGCGCTGGTGACCGGCGGTGCGTCGGGCGAATCGCTGCACGCCCAGACGACACCGGTCACCAGCGAGAACGTCACGCTCGCCGTCATGGAGAGACGGCAGGCGCGGCTTGGTCCCCGGCGGCGGTGGGGCGGGTTACGCCGCACCATGGACGCGACGGCGGGCACGGCGGACGAAGATCAGCCCGGCTGCTCCGAGCGCGCCCGTGACGAGCAGGGGCCCGACGGGGGAGCCGGTGTCGGCCGCGGTGCTCCGGAGGTCGGGAACACCGCCGCCCCCGGCGTGCACGGCGCCGGACGGTGTCCCGTGACTGACCGCGGGGCTCCCGGAGTGGCCTCGGGGGCAGTCGACTCTGAAACTCTTCGACGCGGCGCCCGGCGCGGTGTAGGTGAGCTGGTACTGGCCGTTGGGGAGCGTGAGGTTGGTGGTGGTTCCGCTGCCGTTCAGTACCGGGAGACTGCTGACCAGGGAGGGCAGGTTCGGGTTCGGCGGGGCCGGCTTGATCGTCCACGGGATGGCCGCCAGGTCCGGCCCGAAGTTGGCGGCAGCCAGGTTGAACCTGCAGACCCTGGTCTCGTTCCGGGAGTCGCTCGCGCTCATTCCCGGCTTGTGAATGCGCAGCTCGCCGCTGTCGCCGGGGGCGGCGGCGGCAGACGTGGCTCCGACCAGTGAGACTCCCGCGAGGGCCAGGGCGGCCAGGGCGGCCATGCTCGTGCGGGCGGCGGGGACGAGAGGGGAGGAGGGGCTGGTGGTGGTCACGCGAAGCTCCTTCAAGCCGGGGTGATTGTCATACAAGTAGCTGACACCTGAGTACTTGTCACATCTGGCCGGAAAAGCGAAGGAAGCCACGGAAGTAAGCGCCGAATAAGCCCCATTCGGCGCACGGCCGGGCCACGGTCGCGCCCCTCCCCGCGCTCGGAACCGGGTGAGACGGATGGCTATGCTGCAACGGGGTCGTCAGGTCCGGCGCCCTCCTGGCCTGCGGACATGACAACGGAGCTACGGTGCGCTACATCATCATCGGGGCGGGTGCCGTGGGCGGCACCATCGGCGGACGGCTTGCCGAGAGCGGCAGCGACGTGGTCCTGGTGGCCCGCGGGGCGCACTACGAGGCACTGCGGGACGGCGGACTGCGGATCGCGACCCCGGAAGGTACCCGCACACTCGCCCTGCCGGTCGCGGAAGGGCCCGAGGCGGTGGAACTGCGTCCCGATGACGTCCTGGTCCTGACCGTGAAGACACAGGACAGCGTCGCCGCCCTGGACGCCTGGGGCCCGCGCCCGGTGGCCGGGACCGGTGCGACGGCGGCCGATGTGCTCCCCCTGGTCTGCGCGCAGAACGGCGTGGAGAGCGAACGCCTGGCCCTGCGCCGTTTCCGCCGGGTGTACGGCATGTGCGTCTGGCTGCCCGCCACCTTCCTGGAGCCGGGCTCCGTCGCGGCGGCCGGCTCACCGCTCAGCGGGATACTGCACATCGGCCGCTACCCCTCGGGCGCGGACAGCACCGCAGAGCAGATCTCGGCGGACCTGGAGAAGGCCCCCTTCGAGGCACCGGTCGCCGCGGACGTGATGCGCTGGAAGTACGCCAAACTCCTCTCGAACCTGGTGAATTCACTCCAGGCGGCCTGCGGCCTGTACGGCGCCGACCCCGAGGTCGACGTCGTCATGGAGGAGCTCCAGAGGAAGGCGGAGGCCGAGGGGCGCGCGGTCTACGCGGCAGCCGGGATCGCGGCGGCGAGCGCCGATGAGCAGCAGCGGATCCGCGGGGACAAGATCACCCTGCTGCCGGTCGAGGGGCAGCCGCGCGGCGGCGGTTCCTCCTGGCAGAGCCTCAGCCGGGGCACCGGCACCATCGAGGCCGACTTCCTCAACGGCGAGATCGCCCTGCTGGGGCGGGAGCACGGCGTACCGACCCCGGTCAACGCGGTGCTCCAGCGGGTGGCGAACGCCTTCGCCCGGGAACGCCGGCCCGCGGGCTCCATGCCGGTCGCCGAACTGGCCGCGCTGGTGGCCGAGGAGGAGCGCCGCTGAGTCCGGCCGACCGCGGTGGCCCACCGAATCGCGCCCCAAGTGGCCCGCCGGGCTGGTTCACCGGTCCGCAGCTACCGCGTACGCGCTGCGGCCGGACGGCACGAGGCCGGGCAAGCGGATATCAGGCGCTCAGGGCCGCAGGTTCACGCGTCCGCGCCTCGTCGTAGCGGGTCAGCAGCAGCCGGGCCAGCTCTCCGCCGGCGCCCAGCACCCCGGACAGCACATCGGCGCGGGCCGCACGCGCCCCCGCCGCGATACGGTCCGGCAGTCGGCCCGGTGCGATGACATAGGGCGCCACCGCGACCCGGCCGACACCGCAGGCCCGCAGTTCACGCACCGCGTCCTCGGTGCGGGGCAGGGCAGCGGAGGCGAACGCAGGCCGCACGGCGCACCAACCGGTGTTCCGCAGCTCCCGCGCAATTTCAGCGATCACTGCGATCGCCTCCGGGTCCGTGGAGCCCGCCGAGGCCAGGACCAGCCCCGTCGAGCGCCTCTGGGAGGGGCTGAGCCCCGCCTCGTACAACCGCCGTTCCAGCGCGGTCAGCAGCAGCGGGGACGGGCCGAGCACCTCCGCCTGGCGTATCCGCATCCCGGCCGGTGCCTCGCGCAGCACCCCCGGGATGTCCCACTTGGCATGGAAGGCCCGGGTCAGCAGGAGGGGGAGCGCCACCACATCGCGTACGCCGTCGGACGCCAGCCGTTCGAGCACCCGCGGGACCGACGGCGCGGCGAAGTCCAGGAACGCCGTCTCCACCCGGACCCCGGGACGCAGCGAACGCGCCCGCCGGGCCAGCGCGTGGACGGTCGCCGCATGCCGGGGGTCGCGGCTGCCGTGCGCGACGACGAGCAGGACCGGACGGTCGTCGTACATTCCGCGTCAGCTCCTGACCAACAGACCGCGGCTGCGCAGCACACGACGCTCCAGCGGGCTGAAGACGATCAGATCGATGGCGATACCGACGATGAGGATCAGGAAGATGGCCAGGAAGACCATCGACATGCTGCTGGTCTCCCGGCCCTGCTCCAGCAACTGTCCGAGCCCCACGCCCAGATCGGGCGACGAGGCGATGATCTCGGCGGCCATCAGCGACCGCCAGGAGAACGCCCAGCCCTGCTTCAGACCCGCCAGATAGCCGGGCAGTGCGGCGGGCAGCACCACATGCCAGGTGCCGCGCAGACCCGACGCGCCGAGCGTCCGGCCGGCCCGCAGATAGAGCGGCGGCACCTGGTCGATGCCGGAGACCAGGCCGTTGGCGATCGAGGGCACCGCGCCCAGCAGGATCACCGCGTACATCATGGTGTCGTCGAGCCCCAGCCAGATCACCGCGGGCGGCACCCAGGCGACGGACGGCAGGGACTGCAGCCCGGAGAGGATCGGGCCGATCGCCGCGCGGACGAACTTCACCCGCGCCACCAGCAGTCCCAGCGGGGTGCCGATCACCAGCGCCAGCAGGAAGCCCAGCAGACCGCGCGAGACGCTCGTCCAGATATAGCCGAGCAGGGTGCCCTGCGCCCAGGCGTCGGAGACCTCACCCCACACCTGGCCGGGCGAGGGCAGCTTGTAGCTGTCGGTGACCTTCGCCCAGATCAGCAGCTGCCAGACCACCAGTACGAGCACCACCGCAAGGGCGGGCGGCAGCACCTTCCCCACCAGCACCTGACGGACCGGGACCCGGTCCACCCGTACGGTGTCGAGCGCGTCCAGGCCCGCTTCCAGGCCGGCCAGCTCGTCCGTCCTGACGTCAGTGTCGGCCATGTCGGCGGATCTCCCCACGCAGTTGCTCCGTTATCTCCACCGAGAGCTCCGCCACCGCGGAGTCCTCGATCCGGCGCGGATGCGGAATGTCCACCGCCCACTCGCGCGCCACCCGGCCGGGACGCGAGGAGAGCAGCACCACCCGCTCGGCGAGCCGCACCGCCTCGCGCACGTTGTGGGTGACGAAGAGGACCGAGACGCTCGTCTCGCGCCAGATCCGGGTCAGTTCGTCGTGCAGCACATCGCGGGTGATGGCGTCGAGCGCGGCGAACGGCTCGTCCATCAGCAGCAGTTGGCTGTCCTGGGCCAGCGCCCGCGCCAGCGCCACCCGCTGGCGCATCCCGCCGGACAGCTCGTGCACCCGCTTGGCGTACGCGCCATCGAGACGTACGAGGGAGAGCAGCCGCTCCGCCTCGTCCCGCCGGCCGGCCCGGGGCACGCCCCGCAGCCGCAGCGCCAGCTCGATGTTCTTGCCCGCGGTCAGCCACGGGAACAGCGCGTGCTCCTGGAACATCAGCGCGGGCCGCCCGCCCGGGGTCGTGATGGTCCCCGAGGTCGGTGCGTCGAGTCCGGCGACCAGATTGAGCAGGGTGGACTTTCCACAGCCGGACGCCCCCAGGAGCGTGACGAACTCGCCCGGCGCCACGTCGAGGGTGATGTCGTCGAGTACGGGCTGCCCGGCGGGTCCGCCGAAGGACTTCGAGACGTGGCCGATACGGGCCGCGTGGGTCACATCGGTCCGGTCGTCGGACTCGGCGATTGCTGTGGCCATGGTCGTCACCTCCTGGGAACGGGGCTGGATCCGGGTTTGTCCGGGGTTACTTGACGCCGAGACCGGCATCGGGGACCGCCGGGCGTCCGGCTGCCTTCAGGACCTTGTCGAGCGGCCGCAGGTCGTAGATGCCCTTGAGGTCGGGCTTCGACAGCAGACCTGCCTTGACCGCGTGGTCCGCCTCCGTGTCGAGCGTCGCAGCGAGCGGGTCGTCGGTGGTCTGGATGGACTTCCACGCCGGGTCGAGCACATCGGCGGGCAGCGCCTTGCCCGACAGCTTCTTCAGCGCCGCGTTGGCCGAGGCCTTCGCCGCGTCCGGGTGGGCCTTGATCCAGGCGTTGGTCTTCACCGAACCGCGCAGCACGGCCTCGACGACGTCCGGGTGCTCCTTGAGGAACTTCTGCGACACCACGATGTTGGTGATCACGAACTTCTTCTGCGGCCACAGGTCGCTCTCGTCGAGCAGCACCTTGGCGCCCTGCTGCACCAGCTTCGACGCGGTCGGCTCCGGCACCCACGCCCCGTCGATGGAGCCGGACGCGTATGCGTCCGGGGTCACCTTGTTGTCCGTACGGACGACGGAGACATCACCCTTGCCACTGGTGGGATCGGTCTTCCAGCCCTTGCTCGCGATCCAGTTGAGGAACGCGACGTCCTGGGTGTTGCCGAGCTGCGGGGTGGCGATCTTCTTGCCCTTGACGTCGTCCAGGGACTTGATCTTCTTCGGGTTGACCACCAGTTTGACCCCGCCGGAAGCGGAGCCGCCGATGATCCGCAGGCTCTTGCCCTGGGACTTGGTGTAGCCGTTGATCGCCGGGGACGGGCCGATCCAGCCGATGTCGATCGAGCCCGAGTTGAGCGCCTCGATCTCGGACGGGCCCGCGTTGAAGGTGGACGCCTTGAGCCGGGTCCCGCCCAACTCCTGCTGGAATATCCCCCGCTGGTCGCCGACGAGCGCGGTGGCATGGGTGAGATTCGGGAAGTAGCCGATCTTCACCGAGTCGGCGGAGAGCTTCTTGGCCCCGGCCGCGACGTGGGACTTGCCCGTGTCGTCGTCGGACTTGGCCGATCCGTAGCCGCAGGCGGTGAGCGCCACGGCCAGCAGCGGAAGGGCGGCGGCAGCGGCGAGGCCGCGGCGCAGGGGCAGAGTGGCAGGCACGGGAGGTCTTCCTCTCGGTGGCCCGGTGGGGGCGTCCCTCAGGACACCGCCGGGCGGTCGGCTGGTGGTGCGGGTCTTCGCCGGGTCGGTCGCGGCGAGTGGTGCGTCCGGGCGCGCAGGCAGTGCGCGTACGCCTTCACGCACATCGCCCGACCCCGCCCTGCCCGCTCCCGAGAGCGCCGCTGCCGATGCGGCCGCCCTCCTTCGCGAAGGTCGCGTAGATGTCCAGCGCGTACAGGGCCATCGTCAGAAGTCCCACCCGGTCTCGTCCTGCGCGGCCCCCGCGGTGTCGGCCGGGGCCTGCGCCGTGACGGCGAAGGCGTCGCCCGCCATCCCGGCGGCCAGCGTGGTGCCGTCGGCCGGGTCGATCAGCAGGAAGGAGCCGGTGCGCCGGGAGTCCGCGTAGGCGTCGAGCGCCAGCGGCTCGGCGGTGCGGATGACCACCCGGCCGATGTCGTTGGCGACCAGCCGGCCGGGCTCCGGGTGCTGGGACAGGTCGTCCAGGGTGAGCCGGGACGGGATCTCCCTGACGATCGCCTTGACCGTACGGGTGGTGTGCTTGAGCAGCACCCGCTGGCCCACCGAGAGCGCCGAGTCGGCCACATGGCAGACCGTCGCCCGCACGTCCTGGGTCGGCACCGGGGCGTCATCGGCCGGGGCGATCAGATCGCCGCGAGAGATGTCCAGATCGTCGGTGAGCCGTACGGTCACCGACTGCGGGGCCCACGCGATGTCCGCGCTCTGCCCCAGCACGTCGATACCGGCGATCGTCGACGTACGGCCCGACGGCAGTACCGTGACCGCCTCGCCGACCCGCAGCGCGCCCGAGGCGATCTGGCCCGCGTAGCCGCGGTAGTCGGGGTGCGCGGCGGTCTGCGGGCGGATGACGTACTGGACGGGGAAGCGGGCCCTGCAGCCGGTGAGGTCATGGCTCGAAGGGACCGTCTCCAGATGTTCGAGCACGGTCGGGCCGCCGTACCAGTCCATATGGGCGGATGGCTCCACCACATTGTCACCGGCCAGCGCGGAGATCGGGATCGCGGTGATCTCCGGGACACCGAGGGATGCCGCGTACGCGGTGAACTCCTCGGCTATGGCGGCGAACACCGGCTCCGCGTAGTCGACCAGGTCCATCTTGTTCACGGCGAGCACCACATGCGGCACCCGCAGCAGCGCGGCGACCGCGGCATGGCGGCGGGTCTGCTCGACCACGCCGTTACGGGCGTCGACCAGCACCACGGCCAGCTCGGCGGTGGACGCGCCGGTCACCATGTTCCGGGTGTACTGCACATGGCCCGGGGTGTCCGCGAGGATGAACCGGCGCCGGGGCGTGGCGAAGTAGCGGTAGGCGACATCGATGGTGATGCCCTGTTCGCGCTCGGCGCGCAGCCCGTCGGTGAGCAGCGCCAGGTCGGGGGTCTCCTGGCCGCGTCCGATCGACGCCTGCTCCACGGCCTCCAGCTGGTCGGTGAAGATCGACTTGGAGTCGTGCAGCAGCCGTCCCACCAGGGTGGACTTGCCGTCGTCGACGGAGCCCGCGGTGGCGAAGCGCAGCAGAGTGGTGGCCGACACCTGCTCGGCCGACCGGTCGGTTGACGTGGTCATTTAGAAGTACCCCTCGCGCTTGCGGTCTTCCATCGCTGCCTCGGACATCTTGTCGTCGGCGCGGGTCGCGCCCCGCTCGGTCAGCCGGGAGGCGGCGATCTCGGTGATCACGGCTTCGAGCGTGGTGGCGTCGGAGTCGACCGCGCCGGTGCAGGACATGTCGCCGACGGTGCGGTAGCGCACCAGCCGGGTCTCGACGGTCTCGGTCTCCTTGGGGCCGCCCCACTCGCCGGGGGTCAGCCACATCCCGGACCGCTTGAACACCTCGCGCTCGTGCGCGAAGTAGATCTCCGGGAGGGCGATCTTCTCGCGCTCGATGTACTGCCAGACGTCCAGCTCGGTCCAGTTGGAGAGCGGGAAGACCCGGACGTGCTCGCCCGGCGCGTGGCGGCCGTTGTAGAGCTGCCACAGCTCGGGACGCTGGCGGCGCGGGTCCCACTGGGAGAACTCGTCGCGCAGCGAGAAGACCCGCTCCTTGGCGCGCGCCTTCTCCTCGTCGCGGCGCCCGCCGCCGAACACCGCGTCGAAACGGTGCTGCTGGATGCCCTCGGTCAGGGGGACCGTCTGGAGCGGGTTGCGCAGCCCGTCGGGCCGCTCACGCAGCGTCCCGGCGTCGATGTACTCCTGGACGGAGGCCACATGGAGCCGCAGCCCGTGCTCGGCCACCACACGGTCGCGGTAGGCCAGCACCTCGGGGAAGTTGTGCCCGGTGTCGACGTGCAGCAGCGCGAACGGCACCGCCGCAGGGGCGAACGCCTTCAGCGCCAGATGCAGCATGACGATGGAGTCCTTGCCGCCGGAGAAGAGGATCACCGGCCGCTCGAACTCGCCCGCGACCTCGCGGAAGATGTGGACGGCCTCGGACTCCAGGGCGTCCAGGTGGCTCAGGGCGAACGGGCTGTCGGTGCCTTCGGTGACAGTGGCGGCGGTGGTCGTCATCGGGCCAGGCCCCTCTCGGTGAGCAGCGCGTGCAGCGCCGCTGCGGACTCCTGCACGGTCTGGGTGTGCGACTCGATGCGCAGGTCCGGGGTCTCCGGTGCCTCGTACGGGTCGTCGACACCGGTGAGCCCGGAGATCTCGCCCGCCGCCTGCCTGGCGTACAGGCCCTTCACATCGCGTACGGAGCACACCTCGACCGGGGTCGCGACATGCACCTCCAGATAGGCGGTGCCGGTGCTCGCGTGGCGCTTGCGCACCGCGTCGCGGCTGTCCGCGTACGGTGCGATGACCGGCACCAGCGCCTTCACGCCGTGGGACGCGAGCAGTTCGGCGACGAAGCCGATCCGCTGGACGTTGGTGTGCCGGTCCTCGCGGCTGAAGCCGAGGCCCGCCGAGAGGAACTCGCGGATCTCGTCGCCGTCGAGCACCTCCACCCGGTGGCCCTCGCCGCGGAGGGTGTCCGCGAGTTCACGGGCGATGGTGGTCTTGCCCGCGCTCGGCAGACCGGTGAGCCAGACGGTGGCTCCCTGGTCCGTCGTCATCTCGTTCTCCTGATCCTTCGTCATCAGCCGTGCAGCCCGCACTCGGTCTTGTTCCGGCCGGCCCAGCGGCCGGCGCGGGCGTCCTCGCCGTCGGCGACCCGCCGGGTGCAGGGGGCGCAGCCGATGGAGGGGTAACCGTCCATCAGCAGCGGGTTGGTGAGGACGCCGTGCTCGGCGATGTACGCCTCCACGTCGTCCTGCGTCCAGCGGGCGATCGGGGAGATCTTGACCTTCCGCCGCTTCTCGTCCCAGCCGACGACGGGGGTGCCCGCCCGGGTGGGGGACTCGTCGCGGCGCAGCCCGGTCGCCCAGGCCGTGTAGTTCTTCAGCCCGTCCTCCAGCGGCTTCACCTTCCGCAGGGCGCAGCACAGGTCGGGGTCCCGGTCGTGCAGTTCCGGGCCGTACTCGGCGTCCTGCTCGGCGACGCTCTGCCAGGGCAGCAGAGTGATGACGTTGACGTCCATCACGGCCTCCACCGCGTCCCGGGTGCCGATGGTCTCCGGGAAGTGGTAGCCGGTGTCGAGGAAGACGACATCGACCCCGGGGAAGGCGCGGGATGCCAGATGGGCCACGACCGCGTCCTCCATGGAGGAGGTCACACAGAAGCGGCTGCCGAAGGTGTCGGCCGCCCAGCGGAGGATCTCCAGGGGCGACGCGTCCTCCAGTTCGCGGCCCGCGCGATCGGCGAGGGCCCTCGGATCCCCGGTCTCCGGAGTGCCGGTCATATCCCTTCCCCTTCACCGCTGTTGGGCTGCTGGTGCTGGAGCCCCCGGGCCAGCAGCCCGAGGAACTTCAGGTGGAACGCGCGGTTGCACGCCGCGCACTCCCAGGCGCCGTGGCCCGCCTCGTGGGGACGCAGGTCCTCGTCCCCGCAGTACGGGCAGAAGAACGGCGCCGCGCGCTCGCTCATGACAGGGACTCCGCGTCCGCGCGCGCGGCCCAGGTGGCGAACCGCTCGCCCTCGGCGCGCTCGGCCTGGAAGTTCTTCAGCACCCGCTCCACGTAGTCGGGCAGCTCGTCCGAAGTGACCTTCAGCCCGCGGACCTTGCGGCCGAATCCGGCGTCCAGGCCCAGTGCGCCGCCCAGGTGCACCTGGAACCCCTCGACCTGGTTGCCGTCGCCGTCCAGCATCAGCTGGCCCTTGAGGCCGATGTCGGCGACCTGGATCCGGGCGCAGGCGTTGGGGCAGCCGTTGATGTTGATGGTGATCGGCTCGTCGAACTCCGGGATCCTGCGCTCCAGTTCGTCGATGAGCGAGGCACCGCGCGCCTTGGTCTCGACGATCGCCAGCTTGCAGAACTCGATCCCGGTGCAGGCCATGGTGGAGCGGCGGAACGGCGAGGCGTTCACCTTGAGGTCGAGCGCTTCGAGTGCGGCGACCACCGGGCCGACCTGCGACTCCTCGATGTCCAGCACGATCATCTTCTGCTCGGTGGTGGTCCGCAGCCGCCCCGAGCCGTGCGCCTCGGCCACCTCGGCGATCTTCGTCAGGGTCGTGCCGTCCACCCGTCCGACGCGGGGCGCGAAGCCGATGTAGTAGCGGCCGTCGCGCTGCTTGTGCACGCCGAGGTGGTCACGCCAGACGCCGGCGGGCTGCTCGGGCGCCGGGCCGTCGCTCAGCTTCCGCTGGAGGTACTCGTCCTCCAGGATCTGCCGGAACTTCTCCGGGCCCCAGTCGGCGACCAGGAACTTCAGCCGGGCGCGGGTGCGCAGCCGGCGGTAGCCGTAGTCCCGGAAGATCGAGATGACGCCCTCGAAGACATCGGGCACCTCGTCCAGCGGCACCCAGGCGCCGAGCCGGACCCCGAGCTTCGGGTTGGTGGAGAGCCCGCCGCCGACCCACAGGTCGAAACCGGGGCCGTTGTCGGGATGGTCGACACCGACGAACGCGATGTCGTTGATCTCGTGCGCCACATCGAGCTGCGGGGAGCCGGAGATCGCGGTCTTGAACTTCCGCGGCAGATTGGAGAAGGCGGGGTTGCCGATGAAGCGGCGGTTGATCTCGTCGATGGCCCAGGTGCCGTCGATGATCTCGTTCTCGGCGACACCCGCCACCGGGGAGCCGAGGATCGTACGAGGGGTGTCACCGCACGCCTCGGTGGTGGAGAGGCCGACCTCCTCCAGGCGCCGCCAGATCTCGGGGACGTCCTCGATCCGGATCCAGTGGAACTGGATGTTCTGCCGGTCGGTGAGGTCGGCGGTGCCGCGCGCGAACTCCTGCGAGATCTCACCGATGACGCGCAGCTGCTCCGTGGTGAGACGGCCGCCGTCGATGCGGACCCGCATCATGAAGAACTCGGCGTCCAGCTCCTCCGGTTCAAGGACCGCGGTCTTGCCGCCGTCGATCCCCTCCTTGCGCTGGGTGTAGAGGCCCCACCAGCGCATCCGGCCGCGGAGATCGCCGCCGTCGATGGAGTCGAAGCCGCGCTTGGAGTAGATCGTCTCAATGCGTGTCCGCACATTGAGACCGTCGTCGTCCTTCTTGGTCTGCTCATTGCCGTTCAGCGGGGTGAAGTGGCCCTTGGCCCACTGGCCTTCGCCACGGTGCCGGCTCACCTTGCGTCGGGGCGTGGCGGGCGGAGGTGTTCCAGGGCTGGCGGCCATGATGCTTCGTCCTTCTGTGGCGGCTCAAGGGGGCGGTTGATCAAGCCGAAGGGACCCCTGTGACCTGCCGGTACATGGCAGAGCACGGTGGCGGTGGGACAACTGGAGACCCCATCGGGGGCTTCGCTCGTCCGCTACGACGGGGACGGCGGGAAAACGGCGTGGCTGGTGGAGATCAGCGCGCCGGACAGATGGCGCTGGACAGGCGGCCGAGGTCGACGTGGCGTCGACTCACCAAGGCAATTCCAGTTCCAGACATGACGGAAGCGTGGCACGGCGATCTCACGCCAGTCCACTACTATCCAATATTCGGACGAGATGGTCCCGCATGGTGAGACGGTGTGGTCCCGGTCACCTGGTGGCGGGCGTCCGTGCCCGGCACACCCAGGGCCGGTGTCGGGCCTCCGGGCCCGGTACTCGGAGTCGGTGTCAGACCTCCGCGCCCGGCCACGGCCCCGGCGTCCCGGCGTCCGGCTCCTGCGCGGTCTCGGTCCTGAAGAGCCGGAACCCGCGGCTCAGATAGTTGTCCATCGCATGGGCGCCGTCCTTGCTGCAGGTGTGCACCCAGACCCGCTCGGTCGGCCGCCGCCCGGGGGTGCGGTCCGCGAGGTCCCAGGCCCGCCTGACACCGTACGTGAGCAGATGACCGCCGATCCGCCGCCCCCGGAAGGCCGGGATCAGACCGAAGTACATGATCTCCACGGCCCCGTCGTCGTGCGCGCACAGCTCCACGTATCCGGCCGGTGTGCCCCGGTCGTACGCCACCCAGGTCTCGGTGCCCGGCCGGGCGAGCGTCTCCTGCCACTGGGCGTACGACATCGAGAGCCGGTCCGTCCAGCGGATGTCCCCGCCCACGGAGGCGTAGAGGTACCGGCTGAACTCGGGGGAGGCGACCTCGGCCCGCACGATCCGGAGGTCGCCGCCGGGCTCGGCGGCCGGGCGCAGATCGGTGGGGGAGGTCTGCTCCAGATACCAGGTGGTGACCGTGACGGTGCTCTCGCTCTTCATGGGGGCCAGCGAATCACGCGCCGGGGCCATGGCTCACGGCAGCCCCGCGGTCCCTTGGCGCGGAACGGCCGGCGGGTCCGCTTCTCCGGCATGCCGGGCTGCGGTCAGGAGATGATTCAGCGCCGGACCGCGGCCCGGCGCACCGCGGGCGCCGACGAATGGGGGAGCAGGTCCGCCGGGTCGGCCGGGCCCCTCACCTCCACCTCGACCCCCTCGGCGAAACGGTACGGGCGGTGTGCCAGCACCTCTGCGAGACCCCGGCGCACCCGCGACATCTCCGCGCGCACCGTCACCGTCCGTGTCGCGTCGCCGAACAGGTCGTCCGCCAGCTCGGCCGCGGTACGCCCCTCGCGGTGCAGGCTCAGTACGTAGAGGACCTCCGCATGACGGGGCGTCAGGTCCTGGGTCCAGCTGCCGGACGCCCCCGACACGGTCACCGACCAGCGCCTGCTGCCGCTCAGATCGAGGACGACCCGGCTCGCCGCCGCCCCGCCGCCCTGCTGCCGCAGCCCCGGCCCCTCCTCGTCCACCCGGATCAGCCAGCCGCCGGGCAGCGGCTCCACCGTGCACATCCCGAGTGAGGGCAGCCAGAGCCGGCCGGGACCGAAGGACTTGGGCAGGGGCAGACGTCCGGCAGCCGGCATCCCGGTCACCGCGGCCGGCCAGCCGTGCGCGTCCACCACCAGGGCCCGGCCGCCCACCCTGTTCAGGACCGGCGCCGCCACCGTCCGCAGCCGCTCGACGGAGTCCAGATGCCGGTCCCGGAGCTCCGCCGCCGCCAGCCGGGCCACCGAGTCCACCAGGGCGAGCATCGCCGGGTGGAACGTCGAGTCGGGGCCGCTGACATCGATGACCCCGAGCAGCCGCCCGTCGCGCGGATCCTGGACGGGCGCGGCGGCGCAGGTCCAGTCCCGCAGCGTACGGACGAAGTGTTCGGCAGAGTGCACCTGGACGGTCTGGCCGGTCGCCAGGACGGTGCCGACCGCGTTGGTGCCGGTGGAGCCCTCGCTCCAGGCGGCGCCCTCCTGGAGCCAGATACCGTCGGCCTGGCGCAGGACGGCCCGGTTGCCCTCCCGCCACAGCACCCGGCCGTCGCCATCGGTGACCACCATCACCTGCATCGACGCGTCGGCGACCGAGGCGAGCCCGCGGCTGAGCGTCGGCAGCAGCTCACCGAGGACCGTGGACCGGCGCCGGTGCTCCAGCTCGTCCGCGCCCAGCAGCACACTGCTGGTGTCCCGCTCCGGGTCCAGGCCGATGCGCAGCATCCGCTGCCAGGACGCGCCGATGACGGGGCGCGGCGCCAGCTCCGGACGGTCCCCCGAGAGCGTCGCCTCACGTATGCAGTGCAGCGTACGGGCGCTCTCAGCGGTGTGCCGGGCCACCGGGCCGGTGACGTTGGGGGCTCCGGTCCTCATGGGTACTCCCGAATGTGATCCACGACGCGAATGGGCGGTCCAGCGGTGCGGTACGGCGGTCCAGCGATGCGGTGCAAGCGGTGCGGCGATCCGGTCCAGCGGTCCGGTGCAGCGGTCCGTTCCAGCGGTCCGGTCCAGCGATCCGGTCCGGTGGTCCGGTCCGGCGGTGCGGTGCCTCATCGTGCATCTCCGGCGGCCCGGGCGCACCGCACTCCGCACAACCGGTGCAACCGTCTGCAACCCTGGCGCAGCCGCACCCCGTTGTACGAAGGTGGGGGCCCAGCCGGGGTGGTGCCGTGTCGGCGCAGCATCGACCCCGGCTGGCCCCGTGCCGTGCCGCTCCGTCCGGTACCGCCCAGCCCTGCCCCGACGGCCCGGTCCGGAGCTGTCCTGCCCGGACCGTCCCGGCCCGAAGCCGCCCGGACCGTCCCGGCCCCGCCCGCTACCCGCAGGCCCGTGCCCGGTCGACGACCGACCCCAGATCCAGGGTGTGCGGCAGGGTGCCGAACGCCGTGCCCCAGTCGCCGCCGAGGCGGGAAGCGCAGAACGCGTCGGCGACCTCCGGCGGCGCCCAGCGCACCAGCAGCGAGCCCTGGAGCACCAGCGCGATCCGCTCCGCGACCCGGCGGGCACGGCCCTCGACTCCGTCCAGATCGGCGAGTTCGGTGAGCAGCTCCCTGATCGCCCCGTCCAGCCGGTGATCGGCGCCCCGCGCCCTGCCCACCTCGCGGAGGAACGCGTCGAGCGCCTGCGGCTCACGCTGGAGCGCCCGCAGCACATCCAGCGCCTGTACGTTCCCCGACCCCTCCCAGACCGAGTTGAGCGGGGACTCGCGCAGCAGCCGCGGCAGCCCCGACTCCTCCACGTAACCGTTGCCGCCCAGGCATTCGAGAGCCTCGGCCACCACCGGCGTACAGCGTTTGGTCACCCAGTACTTGGCCGCGGGCACCGCGAGCCGCAGGAACGCCAGCTCCTCCTCCGTACCGCTGTCGTACGCGGCGGCCAGCCGCATCGCCAGGACCGTCGCCGCCTCCGACTCCAGCGCCAGATCGGCCAGCACATTGCGCATCAGCGGCTTGTCGACCAACTCACCGCCGAACGCCCTGCGGTAGGTGGCGTGATGCACCGCCTGCGCCACCGCCTGGCGCATCAGCGCCGCGGAGCCGATGGCGCAGTCGAGCCGGGTCGCCGCGACCATCTCGATGATGGTGCGCACCCCGCGGCCCTCGTCACCCACCCGGCGCGCCCACGTTCCTTCGAACTCGACCTCGGCCGACGCGTTCGACCGGTTGCCGAGCTTGTCCTTGAGCCGTTGGAGCGCGAAGACGTTCCGCGTCCCGTCCGCCAGCACCCGGGGCACCAGGAAGCAGGTCGGCCCCTCCTGCGCCTGCGCCAGCACCAGGAAGCCGTCGGACATCGGCGCGGAGCAGAACCACTTGTGCCCGGTGAGCGCGTAGGCGCCGTCGTCCCCGTCGACCGGCACCGCGGTGGTCGTGTTGGCCCGGACGTCGCTGCCGCCCTGCTTCTCGGTCATCGCCATCCCGAACAGCGCCCCCGGCTTGCTGCCGGGGACGCCCAGACCGCGTTCGTACACATGCGAGGTGAGCCGCGGCTCCCACTCGGCCGCGAGCGCGGGATCCGCCCGCAGCGCCGGCACCGCCGCATGGGTCATCGACACCGGGCAGCCGTGCCCCGCCTCGACCTGCGACCACACCAGGAACCCGGCGGCCCGCCGCACATGCCCGCCCGGCCGGCCCCAGGCGTCCGTCAGCCCCGCCGATACGGCCTTGCCGAGCAGCCGGTGCCAGGCCGGATGGAACTCCACCTCGTCGATCCGGTGCCCGTAGCGGTCGTGGGTCCGCAGCCGCGGCGGGTTCTCGTTCGCCTGGAAGCCCCACTCCCGCGCCTGCGCCGATCCGGCGCTGCGGCCCAGCAGAGACAGCTCCTCCCGTACGACGGTGGCGAGCGCCGGCGCGGTGTGCCGGTCCACCGCCTCGGCCAGGACCCGGTCGGTGGTGAAGACGTCATGCCCCACCAGGGGCGGAGGCTGGTTGGTCACTGTGTGAGTGCTCGGTGCCATGGGGCTACGGTATGGAGGTGCAGGCAGCAAATGAAACAGGGGAGCAGCATCCGGGTCTGCTCCACCGGGCCAGAGCCCTTTACCGCAATGTCTCCAAACGCAGAATGGCGTGGTTGCTCCTCAAGGACACCGTCAACTCGTGCATGGAGTACCGGATCCTGGGACTCGCTGCCGAGGCGGCGTTCTTCACCCTGCTCTCCCTGCCGCCCCTGCTGCTCAGCCTGATCGCCCTGCTCGGCTATGTCGACGGCTGGACCGACACCCACACCGTCGCCAGCCTGGAGAAGAACATCCTGCACGCGGCGAGCACGGTCCTCTCCGACCGCGGCGTCCGCGAATTCGCCGAGCCGCTGCTTGAGAACGTCACCCACGCCAAGCGCCCCGACATCGTCTCCATCGGATTCGCCTTCGCCCTGTGGTCCGGGTCGCGGGCGGTGAACGTCTTCATCGACACCATCACCGTGATGTACGGGCTCGACGGCCGGCGCGGCATTGTCATGACCCGGCTGCTCTCCATCGTGCTGTACGTCGTCGCGCTGGTGATCGGTGCGGTGGTGCTGCCGCTCGCGGTGGCGGGCCCCGACCGGGTGGTCCAGTTCGTGCCCGGGGGCGAGCAGGTCATCGCGGTGCTCTACTGGCCGGTGGTCGTCCTGCTGTCGATCGCCTTCCTCACCACGCTCTACCACGTCTCCGTACCGGTGCGCTCGCCCTGGATCGAGGACATGCCGGGCGCCCTGGTCGCGCTGGCCATGTGGTTCCTGGGAAGTCTGCTGCTGCGCGTCTATCTCACGAGCACGGTCGAGGGCCCCACGATCTACGGCTCGCTGGCCGCCCCGGTCGCGGTGCTGCTGTGGATCGGGGTCTCGGCCTTCGCCGTCCTGGTCGGCGCCGCGGTCAACGCCGCCATCGACCGGATCTGGCCCTCGGTGGCGACGGCGGCGGCCCGCGCGGCGAACGAACGCCTCCGGCTCCGGCAGACCGCCCGCCCGGTGGGCGGAGCGCACACCCCGGACCACCCGGGCGCCCGGGCCCCGGAGGCCGACGACGAAGGGTCGGACATGCCGTCCGAGTTCCCCGAGCGCTGGTCGAAGTTCCTGCCCCCCGAGGACGTCACATCCCGGCTGCGCACGAAGAAGCCCGACGACAGGCGCTCCGGGCCTGACGAGGAGTGAGGCGGGGCCCCGGGAGCCCGGGGCAGGCACCCGCGTGCCGCCCCGAGCGGACCGATGGGGCGCCCGGTCCGGCCGCGGCACGTCGGCGAACACCCGTCCGCCTTCCCGGGGCGAGGGCGCCATCCCCGCCCCGGGCCGGACGGCGTCGTACCCCCGGGCAACCGCCACCGGGGTACCGGGGGTTACGGCCTTGGCAAAGGCTTGGGAACGGCCTTACGGAAACGTGCCCGGCCGGGTCGCTCGTCCGGCTGTTCTTCCGGCCGCCCGGTGTCACTCAACGTGGTGTGCCCCGTACGCTGAGGTGCGCGGCACGGGCGTGCCGCGCACACCGGAGACGTGGCGTACGCGGAGAAGCGGTGTACGCGGAGAAGTCCAGCGAGCGCGGCGGGGGCGGCATGGCACTCGGATACAGCCGGCGCACCGGGGAACTGCCCCTGGAAGTCACCGGGTTCGTCGGACGCTCGGCCGAGCTCGACCGGATCCGTGAACTGGCGGCGCGGGCCAGGCTGGTGACCCTCGTCGGCCCCGGCGGGGTGGGCAAGAGCCGACTGGCCCTGCGCGCCGCACTCACCCTCGGGGCGAACTACCCGGACGGCGTCGTCCTGGCCGAACTCTCCTCGCTGCACGACCCCGAACTGCTGCCCCAGGCCGTGGCCGCCGCGCTGGGGCTGGCCGAGCAGTCCGGGCGGATGCTGCTCGACGTCGTGATGGAGCACCTACGGGAGCGCGCGCTGCTGCTCGTCCTGGACACCTGCGAACACCACCTCGACGCCTGTGCGTTCCTCGCCGATCTGCTGCTGCGCGAGGCCCCGGGTGTGACGGTGCTCGCCACCAGCCGTCAGCCGCTCGACGTCCCGGGTGAGCACACGCTGCACGTACCACCGCTGGCGTACGACGACGCGACGACGCTCTTCGAGCAGCGCGCGGCGGCCGTGGTGCCCGGCTTCCGTGTCCACGCGGGCAACCACCAGGACGTACTCGCGCTCTGCCGCCGCCTGGACGGCATCCCGCTCGCCATCGAGCTGGCCACCGTACGGCTCAGGGCCATCCCGCTCGACCAGCTGACCGCCCGGCTCGAACGCCGGTTCAAGGTGCTCACCGGTGGGCGCCGCAGCGCCGCGCTGCCCCGCCACCAGACGCTGCGCACCGCGATCGACTGGAGCCACGACCTGTGTTCGGCCGACGAACGGCTGCTCTGGGCACGGCTGTCGGTGTTCGCCGGGCCGTTCGATCTGACGGCCGTCGAAGAGGTCTGCTCGGGCGCCGGCCTGCCGCGCGACGAGATCCTCGAACACCTCATCGGTCTGGTCGACAAGTCGGTGGTCCTGCGGGAGGGCGACGACGGCTCCCGCTACCGGCTGCTCGACACCATCCGGGAGTACGGGGCGGACCGCTGCGCCGCTCTGGGCGACGAGCAGGAACGCTGCCGGGCCCGCCACCGCACCCACTACCTGGCCCGGGTCCAGCACTTCTACGAGACGGTGCTCACCTCCGAACAGGTCACGCTCTACTGGGAGTTGTACCGGGACATCGCTGATCTGCGCAGCGCACTCGACTACTCGCTCTCCCGGCCGGACGGCATCAGGCCCGGCCTGGAGATGGCGGCCAGGCTCTGGCCGTTCTGGGTGACGGCCGGGCTGTCCAAGGAGGGCCGCTACTGGCTGGGCAAGGGCATCGACGCCGACCCCGAGCCCTGCCGTGAACGCGCGCTCGCGATGCTCTGGCGCAGCCTGCTCGCCCTGGCGCAGGGGGATCTCGAACCGGCACTCGCCGGATTCGAGGCGACCCGCGAGGTGGCGGGACTGGCGGGATCGGAGCTGGACCTCGCCTTCGCCACCGGGTACACGGGCGGGGTCCGCTGGCTGCTCGGCGACCCCGAGACAGGACAGCGGCTGCTCGACGAAGCACTGGCCCGCCAGCACCGCATCAACGACCGGCTGGGGCTGGTCGTCTTCCACTACCAGAAGGGCTATATGCACGCGGTGCTGCGCGACTCGGCTGCCGCGGTGGAGGAGTGCGAGAAGGCGCTGCTGCTGCTCGGGGACGAGAGCGGCGAATGCATCATCAAGGGGCAGATCCTGGTCATCGAGGCCATCGCGGCCTGGGGCCGGGGCGAGCCCGCGGAGTGTGTCGCACTGGCCCGCTCCGGCCTGCAGCGCAGCCGCGAGGTCCGCGAGATGTTCGGCGCCGCGAACAGCCTGGAGCTGCTGGCCTGGGCCGCCGCCGACCTGGCCAGCCCCAGCAGGGCGGCCTGGCTGCTGGGCGCCGCCGAGGCGCTGTGGCGCAAGGTCGGCTCCCCGATGATGGGGGCCGCGGTGTACCTCGACGACCACGCACGGGTGGAGAGCGCGGTCCGCGCCGAACTGGGGGAGACCGAGTTCGCCCGGCTCTTCGCGCTGGGCGCCGAACTGACGCTGGACCGGGCGGTGGAGCTGGCCCTCATGGACGCGGACACCCCGGCCGCCACGCTCCCCGGGCAGCGTGGCTCGGCTCCGGGCGGCATGCTGACCCGCCGGGAGCGGCAGGTCGCCGCGCTGGTCTCCGAAGGGCTCACCAACCGGGAGATCTCCGAACAGCTGGTGATCTCCAAGCGCACGGCCGACGCCCACGTCGAACACATCCTGGCCAAGCTGGGCTTCTCGTCGCGCGCGCAGATCGCGGCGCTGGCCGGGCCGGCCGGGGAGATCGGGGCCGCTCCCGCTCCGGCCACGGAAGCGGCTCCGCAGGCGGAGTAGCCGGCCGGAGCGGGCACCGGCCCTGCACGCGGCACCGGCGCTGCATGCGGCACCAGCCCGCCGGGGAGAACCGGATACGTCCGGGGCACCGGACCGACCCGGTCCGGCGCCCCGTATCAGCCGCACCCGCATCCTCACGGGATGCCACACGGACGGCCCGGAGCACCACCTCTGCCCCGGAGTGACGCCCGTTCACCGCGCGACGGCCGTGCATGGTGCCGTCCGTCCGCGCATGGTGCCGTCCGTTCACGGAGCCGCCCGTGCACCGCGCTGTTCGCGCACCGCGCCGCCCGTGCGTCGCGCCGCCCGCGCACCGCGCCAACCGTGCACGGTCGCCGCCGCGCACCGCGCCGCCCGTCAGGGGCGCCGGTCGCTCTGGCCGCAGATCCAGGACAGCGCGTCGTACAGCCCGCGCGCGTAGTCGTCCGTGACACCGCGCTGCACCGCGTCCTCCAGCTGTACGGTCACCGCGTCCACCTCGGCGGTCAGCCGCCCGAGGTCAGGGGCGCCGCCGGTGATGCCGGTGGCCGGGGCCGCGTCCGCCCGGCCCAGGGCCCACCGGTAGCCGGTCAGTACTCCGCGTGAGAGGTCCGTCTGCGCGTCAGGAGCGGCCGTGCCCTCCACCTTCCGGCAGGCCGCCTCCACTTCGGCGCGGTACCTGGTACCCACGCGTTCGTCGTCGAATGGTTCTCTCTCCGGGGTGCTCATACCTCTGAGTGTGTCCGATTCCGTCGTGGTGATGTCTCCGCGGGGGCCTCCCGGGAACGGTTTCCGGCGCCGCGCCGTGCCCTGCGCCCGGTCAGACGGAGGACGCTTGTGCGGCGTCGAGGTGGCGGCTGAGGGATCGCCCGATGTGTGCGAGCGGCGCCGCCTGGGTCATCGCGTGATGGGTGCACGCGATGTCGTACGACTCGATCCGGCCGGTCACCCAGGGCCGCCACGCCTCCCCGGTGAGGGCCTGCGCCGACTTTCCCTGGGTGGCATGGAAGTACAGCACATCACCTTCGAACACGCCCTCCACGAAAGTCGGCTGGAGCCGGACCGAGTTGGTGAGGACCGACGTCATCGCCGCCACATGGTGCTCGGCGAGACCGGGATGCTCGGCGAGCGGTGCAGGGCGCCCGTTCCCGCCGTCGCCGCTGAGGATCGCGGCGACCTCGGTGGCGGTGAGCGCCGAGAGGCCGGGGCCCTGCGGGGTGTGCCCGGCCGCTTCCAGGAGCAGGGCGAGGGCCGCGCGGTCGTCCGGCAGCGACCGCAGCCGGCTGCGCGGGTCGATGGGGCGGGAGTCCAGCATGGCGAGCAGGGCCACCCGCTCACCCTGGTCCTGGAGGCGTACCGCGACCGCGTGCGACAGCGCACCGCCCAGGGACCAGCCCAGCAGGTGGTAGGGACCGGACGGCTGTACGGAGCGGATGTGCGCCACATAACCGGCGACCATCTCCTCGAAGGACACGGGCAGTTCTCCCGGCCCGGAGAGCCCCCGCGCCTGTAGCCCGTACACCGGCAGGTCGGCCGGGAGATGGCGGGGCAGGCCCGCATAGCACCAGCTCAGGCCCCCCGCCGGATGGACACAGAAGAGCGGCGGCCGGGATCCGCCGGTACGCAGTGGCAGCAGCATCGCGAAGGGGTCCTGCGCCGCGCCGCCGTCGAGCAGCCGGGCCAGTCCCGCCACCGTCGGCGCCTCGAAGACCGCACCGATGGAGAGGGCGGTGCCCAGCGAAGAGCGGATGCGGCCGGTGAGCCGGGCGGCCAGCAGCGAGTACCCGCCCAGCGCGAAGAAGTCGTCGTCGATGCTGACATCACCGACGCCCAGCACCTCGGTGAAGAGCGCGCAGAGCGTCTTCTCCTGCGCGCTGCGGGCGGGCCTCCCCGTCCGCTCGGCCACCGACTCCGGCGCCGGGAGCGCGGCCCGGTCGAGCTTGCCGTGCGGGGTGAGCGGCAACGTGCCGAGCAGCAGGTACGAGGCGGGGACCAGGTACCCGGGCAGCCGCTCCGTCGCCCAGGCCCGCAGCGCGGCGGGGTCCGGCTCCGCCGCGGGGCCCGGCTCGCCGCAGGCCACGATCCTCGGCCCCGGGACCGCCCGCGGCCCCGGCCGGCCCGCGGGCACCACATACGCGGCGAGGACCGGCTCCCCCTGCGCGGACTCGCGTACCGCGACCGCCGCGCGGGCCACCCCCGGATGGCGGGCGAGCACCGCCTCGATCTCACCGGGCTCGATCCGCAGCCCCCGCAGCGTGACCTGGTCGTCGGTGCGCCCCAGATACTCCAGCGAGCCCCCGTCGGTCCACCGCACCAGATCGCCGGTCCGGTACATCCGGCCGCCCGGGGCACCGAACGGATCAGCGAGGAAACGTTCGGCCGTCAGTCCGGGCCGGTTGAGGTAGCCGCGGGCCACCTGCGCGCCGGCCAGATGCAGTTCGCCGGGCACCCCGGGCGGTACCGGGTTACCCGCGGGGTCCAGCACATAGGCGCGGACGTTGTGCCCCGGCCGCCCGATGACCGGCAGATCGCCCTCAGCGTCCAGCCGGCAGTACACGGCGTCGACGGTGCACTCCGTCGGCCCGTAGTAGTTGTAGGCGACTGTGTCCCGGCACTCCCGCAGCGTCCGCCACAGCGCCTCGTCCAGCGGCTCGCCGCCGACCATGAGCAGCCGGGGCCGGTGCCCGCCGCCGGTGAGCAGACCGGCGGCGATCAGCTGGTGCAGATAGGAGGGGGTGACGTCCAGGAAGTCGATCCCGTACCGGTCCACGTACTGGACCAGCGCCGCCGGATCGAGCCGTACGGCATCCTCGATCACATGGAGCTCCTGGCCCGCCGCCAGGAAGAGCGGACCCTCCCACGCGGTGTCGAACGTGAAGGTCGCGGTCAGCGCGGACCGCAGCGGCCGGCCCGCCGACTCGGCCGCAGGGGCGATCAGTTCGCTGTGGTGGTCGGCGCACAGGTTGCTCAGCGAGCGGTGCTCGACCACGACGCCCTTGGGCGCCCCGGTCGATCCCGACGTATAGCTCACATACGCCGGGTGGTGCGCCAGCAGCGGGGCGCGGCGGTCGCTGTCGCGGGGATCGCCGTCCGGCCCGGTGGCCAGTGCGCCGACGGTGGAGGGGCAGTCGATCAGCAGCGCGGGCACGGTGGCGGGCAGCGCCGGGGCGCAGGCGGTCGTGGTGATGACGCAGAGCGGTCCCGCGTCGGCGAGCAGGTACCGGATGCGCTCGGCGGGGTGCTCCGGGTCCACCGGCACACATGCCGCACCCGCCTTGAGCACGGCCAGCAGCGCGACCGGGTAGTCGGCGGTGCGCGGCAGCGCCAGCGCGACGAAGGTCTCGGGGCCCGCACCGCGCGAGATCAGCAGCCGGGCCAGCCGGTTGGCGCGCCGGTTCAGTTCACCGTACGAGAGGGAGCCGGCGCCGCACACCACGGCGGTCGCCTCCGGCGCACGGCGGGCACGGTCCTCGAACATCGTCGTCAGGGTGGCGGCGGGCACCGGGCGGGCGGTCCCGTTCCAGCCGTGCACCACCAGGTGCCGCTCGTCGGCGGAGAGCAGCCCGATCTCCGCGAAGGGCCGGTCCGGGTCCGCCGTGGCGAGCGTGTCGAGCAGCCCGAGGAACCGGCGGTGGTGGGCTGCCGTGACCTCCGCGCCGTACAGGGCGGGATCCGCGTTGAAGTCGATCCGCAGCGAGCCGTCCGCGGGACGGTCGTACACATTCACGCCGAGCCCGGTCACCGGGCCGTTGGAGAGGTTGTGCAGGACGGCCGGGTGCCGGCCGAACGTCAGCTGAGGGTCGTATCCCATGATGTTGATCCCCCAGTCGCCCAGATACCCGTCGGCCGGGACCCCGCCGAGGTCCTTGACGAGGTACGGCGCCGGGTAGCGCTGGTGGCGCAGCAGCCCACGCGCCTGCCGTGCGGTGTGGCGCACCAGTTCGGAGACGGTCGCGCCCGGCTCGGGGCGTACCGCCAGCGGGAGCACGTTGGCCAGCATCACCGGGACCGTACGGGCCACCGCTCCGGTGCGGCCGGTCACCGTCAGATCGAGTGAGACCTCGTCCTGCCCGCTCAGCCGGTGCACATACAGCGCCAGCGCCGCCATCGCGACCGACGGCAGACCGGTCCTCGCCCGCCGGGCCAGCGCCCGCAGCCCGGCGGCCGCCGGGGCGCCGACCGGGCCGCTCTCCCGCACGAAGCGGGGCGGGACGGACTTCAGCAGCCGGCCCGACGCCTTGGGCGCCATGGGGCGGCCGGCGAGCTGCGTGGCCCAGTACTCCCGGTCCGCGGCGAACCGCTCCGACGCGAGGTACGCGGCCTCGTCGGCCAGCAGTTCCTCCAGCGAACCCCAGGAGGAGCCGGGCGGGGGCCCGCCGGACTCCAGCGCGGAGTAGAGCCCGGCCACCCGCTGGATGAAGAGCGAGAAGCCGTAACCGTCGAGCGCGATGTGGTGCACGCTGATGTAGAGCAGGAAGCAGTCGTCGGCGGTCCTGAGCACCGCGAAGGTGAAGAGCGGAGGGTGCCCGAGGTCCAGCGGGCACCGCATGTCCTCCCACATCCAGGCGTGCGCCGCGCTCCACGGGTCGTCGGCGCCGCGCAGATCCACCAGCGGCAGCCGCCACCGCGGCGCCGGTCCGATGTGCTGCCAGATGCGGCCCTCGTCGTCGGTCCCGAACCCGGCCCGCAGCGCCTCCGTCTCGCCGACGGCCACGCTCAGGGACTCCTCCAGCAGCGCGAGGTCGAGCGGGCCCCGGATCTCGACGAACTCGGCCGCGCGGTAGTTGGGGTTCTCCGCGTCCAGCTCCTGGGAGAACCACATCCCCGTCTGTGCGGCGGTCAGCGGCAAGCGACCGTTCCGGCTGCCGGACTTCCTGTTCATGCGTGCCGTCTCCTGACGCAGGTGCTTGGTCTCTGCAGGTGCTTGTGTGTCTACGGGTGCTTGGTGTCTACGGGTGCTTGGTCTCTACGGGCCATCAGGGCCAACGAGCGTCACCGGACAGGTGTATTGGTCCGGGGCGAAACTCTTTGGGACGGGTGTTCCAGAACGGGCCGCGCGCCGGGCGGCCCGCAGGCCCCCGTCCCGTACCAAGACTTGGCCTGCGCTTTACGAGAAGGGCTGCAACCGCGCTCCCCGTACAGATGTCTCTAGATGTGTTGTGTCCAGCGGGAAGTGATGTGAGCGGAGCATGAGCATGGGCCGGGTCAAGGGCAGCATAGGAATCGCACTGCTGGTCAGCGCGGTGCTGGCGGGCACGAGCGCCTGTGGGGGCAACGCCTCGGCCTCCGCGTCGGGCGACTCGGCGAACGGCGCTTCGGCCAAGGCGTCGGCGAGCGCGCACCCGTCACCGACCCACCCGTCGGGCCCGCCCATGCTCCTTGAGACGATCGCCCCCAAGACCGGTACGACCGTCGGCGTCGCGATGCCGATCTCGGTGGTCTTCACCAATCCGGTGGCCACTTCGGCCCGTGCGAAGGTCGAGAAGCACCTCAAGGTCACCGCGTCCGAGCCGGTCGCCGGTGCCTGGCACTGGTTCAGCAGCACCCGCGCCGACTGGCGGCCCGAGAAGTACTGGCACCCCGGCACCAAGGTGACGCTGGACGCGGACCTGGAGGACGTCGGCAACGGCAACGGCCGTTACGGTACGCACAATTACCAGCACAAGTTCACCATCGGTGACGACGTCGAGGCCACCGCTTCGGTCCCCGGCCACTCGATGAAGGTGACGCGCGACGGCAAGACGGTCCGCACCCTCCCGATCGACGCGGGCAGCCCCAGCTTCCCCTCCTGGGACGGCACGATGGCCGTGATGGACAAGGCCAAGAAGGTCCACATGACCTCGTGCAGCGTCGGCATCAGCTGCACCAAGGGCAGCCCCGACTTCTACGACCTGACGCTGCCGTGGGATGTGCACCTCACCAACTCGGGCACGTACATCCACTACTCGACCGGCGACCCCTACCCGGGCCACAGCTACGGCTCGCACGGCTGTGTGCATCTGTCGCTCGCCGACTCCAAGTGGTTCTACGACTTCGTCAAGCAGGGCGACCCGATCACCATCACCGGCTCCCCGCGCGGCAAGGCCGCCGGTGACAACGGCTACGCCGACTTCAACCTCTCCTGGGACCAGTGGCTGAAGGACAGCGCCACCGGGCAGCAGACGACGGCCACCGGCTGACCCGGCCGCCCGGACTCCGCCCCGGCCCCGGGGCGCCGATTGTGCGCCGCGCCGCGATCTGCGCCATGGTGAGGTGCTGAGGGGCCCGGCACCGGGCCGGGGCCGAGCGGAGGAGTGGCGCGCTGATGAGCGAAGAGACGGCGGCGTCCGGGGCGGGGCACGGCGGGCTCCCGCTCCCGGGGGCCCGGATGCGGCCCAGGGACCCCGGCGAGGCACACCGGGCCTCCACCCCGCTGGAGCTCTTCTTCGATCTGTGCTTCGTGGTCGCGGTGTCCCAGGCGGGCAGGCATCTGGTGCACGCCCTTGCCGAAGGACACCCGGGGCACGGCATCGCCGGCTATCTGACGGTGTTCTTCGCGATCTGGTGGGCCTGGGTCAACTTCTCCTGGTTCGCGTCCGCGTACGACACGGACGACGTGCTCTACCGGGTCGCCACCCTGGTCCAGATCGCCGGGGTGCTGGTCCTCGCCGCCGGGGTCCCACGCGCCTTCGAGCACGCCGACTACGCGGTCGCGATCGTCGGTTACCTGATCATGCGGGTCGTACTGACGCTCCAGTGGATCCGGGCGGCGCGCGGCGAGACGGGCGGCGCCAGGACCACGGCCCTGCGGTACGCGGCCGGGCTCGTGGTCGTCCAGGCCGGCTGGGTCGTCCTTCTGCTGCTGCCCCAGGCGGCGTGGAAGTGGGGCTTCCTGCCCATGGTCGTGGCCGAGCTGGCGGTCCCGGCGTTCGCCGAGCGCCACCGGCGCACCCGGTGGCATCCGCACCACATCGCCGAGCGTTACGGGCTCTTCACCATCATCGTGCTCGGGGAGACCGTGGCCGCCGCCACGGTCGCGGTGCAGTCGGCGCTGGACGAGTCGGCCGCGCTCGGTGAACTGCTGCCGATCGCCGCGGGCGGTCTCGTCATCGTCTTCGGCGCGTACTGGATCTACTTCGCGGTGCCCATCCACGAGCATCTGGCCTCCAACCGGCGGCCGTTCCTCTGGGGTTACGGCCACTACCTGGTCTTCGCGTCGGCCGCCGCGATCGGCTCGGGCATCGAGGTCGCCGTCGAGCAGGTGACCGGCCACACGGACATCCCGGCGGTCGCGGCAGCGGCGGCGGCCACCGTGCCCACCGCGCTCTTCCTGCTCACGGTCTCGCTGCTGCACACGCGCCATTTCAAACGGGGCGCGGCCCAGCAGGCGGTCCTCCCGGTCAGCGTGCCGCTGGTGCTCGCGACCACCTTCGCCGGTCACTGGGCGGTGCCGCTGGCCGGTCTCGTCGTCGCGGTCACCGTCGCTGTGGGCATCACGCTGGCGCACCGGACGCCGGATGAGACGGGCGCCGTCGTCTGACGCGCTGCCGGGAGCCCGGCGCCCGTGCCCGCCGCCGGCCCCGAGTCACGGGTCACGCGGGGTCAGGGGTCACACGGGGCCGGCGGCCGGTATCCCACACGCCGCACGTACGGCGTGTACCTTCTCCAGTGCCTGGAGATGTCCGCCGTCCCGGGCGCAGCGTTCGGCCCGGTCCAGCAGCGCTGCCGGCCCCTCGCCGTCGGCGGTCTCCGCACGCACCGAGGCCAGGGCGGCGAGCGCGAACGCCAGGGCCGTCCCGCCGAACGGCTCGGCCACGGAAACCGCCGCCCGTGCCAGCCGCCCGGCCTCCTCCCGCTCACCCAGCATCAGATGCAGCTCCGCCAGGTTCGCGCGCTCGAAGGAGGTCGCGGTCGGGCGCCCGCCCTGCTCGGCGAGGGCCAGGGCCCGCGCCCCGTGGCGCAGCGCCTCGCGCGGACGGCCCGTACGGCGGGCGTTCTCCCGTGACACGGACAGGACATGCGCGAGCAGCGCCGTATCGCCCGACTCCTCTGCCAGCACCCGCGCGCGTTCCGCCACCACACCGGCGTGCACCATATCCCCCAACAGGCCGCTGCACACGGCCTGCTGGGCGAGCGCGCGCACGCGCAGCGCCACCGCCTCCCCGCTCCCGCCCGCATCGGCGCCGGTGGGCCGCGGCGCCGCCTGGTCAGCACAGCGCTCGGCCTCCCGCGCGGACACCAGCCCCTCGGCGTAGTCACCGGTGTACGCCAGAACCCTGGCGGTGGCCATGTGGTGCGCGGCCCGTGCGAGAGGTGGCGTACGGTCTTCCGGAGCGTGCGTACGGAGTACGGTCACGGCATGCGCGGGCCCCTCGCCGCCCGTGCGCGCCAGCGCCTCGGCGAGCCGCGCGGCGACCCGTACGCAGTCGTCCCGGCGTCCCTGCCCCGCGTACAGCTCCAGGGCCTCGCGCAGGACACGCACCGCGTCCGCGTAGCGGCCCGAACGGTCCAGCGCCAGCGCCCAGTCCAGCCGGATGCGCGCGGTGTCGTCTGCCTGATGCCCGCCGCCGCCCGTCCGCGCCGCCAGCGCGGCGGCCACCTGGCCGCGCAGCTCCGCCATCCGCTCACGGCACGGCTCGGCCCAGGCGGCGTAGCGGTCCTCGGGGAGTACCTCGCCCGCGCACGCCCACGCGGCGGCCCGCAGTGCGGGAACCTCGCCCGCCTCCCGCGCGCGCCGGGCCAGCAGCCCGGCCGTGTCGACATCGACCCGGACCGTGTCGGGCGCGAGGCGCAGCAGCGGGCCGTCGGCGACGAGATAGGACGAGGCGGCCCGGGGCGCGAGTTCGGGCTCCAGCGCGTGCCGTGCGGCGTGCAGGGCGACGCGCAGACTGCGCAGGGCCGAGGGGAGTTCCGCGTGCGGCCAGCACACCGCCATCACGTCCTCACGGTGCAACTGGTGCCCCGGCGTCACGGCGAGCAGCTTCACCAGGGTGCGGGCCCCCGGCCGTGGCCAGTGGGCGAGGGGCTGTGGCACCGCTCCCTCGCGTGTGGCGTCGAACCCACCCAGCAGACGGATACGCAGCAGCCCCATAAATCCGTCACCCTAGCCGCGCCGGCCCCGGGCCTGCCCATGTGTCCATGGCCGCGGACGGGAGGCCATGCGGGGTTACGCGGTTGTTACTGGCCGAATCCCGCCGTCGTGCGCCCCAGGCAGGCGGGGTGTCGGAGCAGGGTCCCGTCATTCCGGTGCACCGCGTTGCCCACGGGGGAGCCGACCGCACAGGATGAGCGCCGCCCCACCACACCACAGCCCCCGGGAGTAACCCATGAAGCGCTCGCACGCCCTCGCCGCCGGTGTCCTCCTGCTCATCTCGGGCAGCGCCGCAGCGGCCCAGGCCGCCGACTCGTCCGACGCACCCGCCAGAACCACGGGACACACTGTCTCCGCTGCCCGTTGGTGCGAGCACCAGGGCGGGCACGACGTCACACGTGTTCCCTACTACGTCACTTCGGGCGGCAAGCTCAGTCCACTGGGCGGGGAACGCGAGATGTGCGTGTTCAAGGACACGACGAAGAAGACAGAGATCATGATCTCCGCCGACTCGCTCGCCGCGAAGAAGCCGACTCTCGCCGCCCTCGCCTACGTACGCAAGCCGGCCGGCCCTTCCAGCCCCGGCAACCCCGCCGTCGCCTACTGCCAGGGCATCAATGGCACCGCCATGTTCGGCAACAGGCCCACTGACGCGGGCGGTTGGGGCCCGAAGGGAGCGACGAGCACCGATCAGGTCAGGGGAGCATGCATGTTCGCGGACGGGTCCGTGATCGACGCATGGGGACTCAAGTACCACCAGGGCGGGGTGATCCGGGGCGCCGACCTCACGAAGAAGTTCCGCGCCGACATGCCCTGACCACCGGCGGTCCGTGGAGGACTGCTGACAGCCCGTACGCACGCGGGCAGCCGGGGTATCACCTACCCGGCTGCCTCGTCGGGGGGCCTCGCGAGACCCGTCACCAGATGTCGCACCGCCGGGCGCCAGGAGGTCTGGAACGCTGCGCTGCCGCGGCCTTAATGAGGTAACACCCCCGCAGGCGCGGGGAAGACTTCTCCTTGATGAGGCGGGCCGCGTACGGCCAGGGACCACCCCCGCAGGCGCGGGGAAGACTTCTTTACCCATGCGACTGACGGTAGCGCGCAGGGACCACCCCCGCAGGCGCGGGGAAGACTCGAACGAGCCGCTTCGGGTGCCGGACACCAGGGGACCACCCCCGCAGGCGCGGGGAAGACCCCCACCACCTGGTCCCCAGCCCCGAGCCCGAGGGACCACCCCCGCAGGCGCGGGGAAGACTACTGCATCACCCCACGGCACCGCGAACCGATGGGACCACCCCCGCAGGCGCGGGGAAGACAGTCCGTGACCAGCGGATTTACAGCGCGAGACTACTGTTTTTACTTACTTCTTCAAGGTCGGGCATTCTGATCCAAACTGGTCTCTTTTGGATGGCTCCGATAGCTGGCTTCTGGCTTACCGGCTTCCGAATCGGCGTCGTTTCGCGGCCTTGCTCCAGCCTTGTGCGGGTGGCGTGGCGGGCTTCGATTCAGGGGTGCGGGATCCTGGGGCGGGCCGGTGGATCAGCGTAACGCCCTCGTGGTCTGTGGGGTGCCAGGCGTGGTCATGGGTCTTGAAGGTGAAGCCCTGTTCGTTGTTGGTCTGGTAGGCGAGTAGTGCTCTGCCTTTGCCCGAGTACTGACGGACTTCGTCCCAGAGGATGTCGCGGACGCGTGCGGTCGGGGCGCCGAGAAAGACACCGGGGGAGATCTCCAGCAACCAGCGGGTGAGGAGACCCCGCAGCCCTGCTGGGCAGCTGGCAAGGACGATGACGGTCACCAGATTGACTCGTCACCGTGGTTGCGGCCGCCCTCAACGGTACGGTTTCCATCGGATTGGAGAGTCACCCGGTCCTGGTTGTCCGTCGTGTCACGGGTTCCGTCGTAACCGAGCAGATTCTTGATGTCCTTGACGCAGCGATCGAGTAGGCCAGTCTGGTTGATGCGGTCGCGGAGGGCTCTGCGAGTGCGTGAGGCGACATCGAGTTCGCCCTCTGCGGCTGCGTCGAATGCAGCCGGGATCGCGACGTCGGTCTTGTACAGATCGGCCACGTCCAGAACGAATGAACGCTCATGCCCCGAATGGACAAAGCCCAGGGCCGGTGAGCAGCCAAGGGCTGAGACGACGGCATGGGCGATGCCGTACATGCACTGGGCGGCGGCGGTGACGCCCTGGTTGGGAGCATCTCCGGCGGAGAAGTCGTCCCGGTTGTACTCCCGGCGCAGCCAGGGGACTCCGGTGCGGGCAGATTCACGGCGGTAGCACTCCTTGAGGCGCCGGCCTTCCATGCCCAGGAGGTCTTGCCGTGTGCGGCCGGTGGTGTCCTCGCCGGGAAACCGCAGCTTGTACATGGACCGGGCCACGTCGAGGCGGGTGCGGCGGTTGGCCCAGGCCGTGGTGTGTGCCTCCGCGAGGGCGGAGGAGCGTGTCAGGGCTCGTCCGCCGGCGTAGAAGCGTACGCCGTGCTCGCCCACCCAGGCCACGGAGGCGCCGCACTCGCCGAGTACGGACATGGCTTGATGGGTCACCCGCGTGCCGGGGCCGAGAAGGAGCGTGCCGATCGTTGCCGAGGGGATGTGTGTCACCCCGTTGGCGTCGGTCGCGGTGATTGCATTGTCCTCGCGGTGGACAGCGCAGCGCTCCAGGTAGATGAAGGACATACGGTCTCCCACCCGCGGCAGTTCACGGGGTGTGGACGCGCCTCGCCGGCTTACGGTGCTCATCGGTCACTTCACCGGGGCGAGCGTCATCAGCCCGCAGCCGTAGGCCTTCGCTTTTCCCAGACCGTGAGTGAGGGTGTTGCGGAAGACGGCGGGGTCGGTGACCCTCAGCCGTCCGTCGAAGGTGACTCGGGTGATCCGTACATCCTGCGCCGGCCGCTTGGCGGGCGGGCGGTGGAACTGGAGCGGCACCTGGTTGTGCACGATCACTTCGTGCTCGTCGCCGTACTCCGTGAGCCGGCGGTCGGCGGCTTTCCGTACGATCTCGAAGCCGGACTGCTCCTGGCGGGCCAGAAGCCAGGCCAGTTGGTGGCGGGGTGTGCGATGGGCGGCGCGTTTGGTGTCTGTGCCCGGTTTGTCCGAGGCATTGCGGACATTGTGGACCGGGTTCGCGGTGAGGCGGAAGCCCCACGTGTCGCCCGCAGCGAGAGCATTGAGGAATTCTTCGTACGCGTACGTCGTCCATCCCGGTTCGTCGAGGGTCGGCCAGCCGGCCTGCTCCACCAGATGGGTCAGGTCGGGTCGCCTGGGACTCACGATGAACAGCTGCGCCTTGGCCTGCTGATCACGGTCGATCCGCCACAGGACTCTGGGCCCACCACCGTCCCGCGGGGGCAGGTCGGGGAACGCCATGTTCACGGCGCCGTGCATGAGATGCGGCGAACCGATCAGTCGACGGCCCCCGGAGCGACCAGTGTTGACGGGAAAGCGGGTCAGGTACATCAGATGGTCCTAGAAGGTGCGTCGGGGGACTGTGTCGTCCTCGCAGAGTCGGTGGCCGTGCGGGAATGAGGCAGGGGTGTGAGCCCCCACGTGGGGTCGTGCGGCGGTGTCGTGGTCCCGAGCGGCCGGGGTGCCTGTTCGCTCCGGATGCCGCGTAGTTCGTACCGGCGGTGGCGTTGGTCGAAACTGACCGGGGAGTCCCGCAGCGACATGTCGGGGGTTTCGCCCGCCGGGCAGTCCAGCAGCAGATCCAGTGTCTCCGGCACCTCGGTCCGGGGGGTGCTCCTGGTCGATCGCTCAAGTTGCCGTATGTACCAAGGGGATGCCTGCCATTCGGCGCCGCGGAGGGCCTCGGGGAGGGAGGTGTCCAGCGGCGGTCCCATGGTGATGGGCCGGGACGGCGGGCAGGAGCGGCGCCCGAGATAGGGCAGGAAGCGCGGGGTGAGCAGCGCGTCGTGCAACTCCTGGAGCAGTGCGGCTTCACCTTCTACACCGGCGACGAACGCTGCGTCAGAGAGATAGAAGCGCTCGGACAGCGGCATGGCCCTGCCTGAGTCTGCGTGGTGGGCGGTTTGGAAGTCTCTTAGGCGGGAGCCCGGTTGATCGATGCGTACGCCGAAACGCAGCGCAGCGAGATCGGAGACGTCGGACTCCCGGGTACGGCCGAGGGCGGCTGCGAGAAGGCCGACGACTCCGCTCTTCGTGGGTGCGTTCTCGGTGCTGCGGCGGGCGAAGCGAGCCGCAGCACCCCAGGACTGGAGGGGGCCGACGAGCCGGAGCAGCAGGACACTCATACCCCCGTCACCAGCCGGTTCGCTACGGTGTTCTCCACATCCTTCACCAGTTCGGCGAGCGTTACTGCTGTGCCGAGGCATTCAAGGCTCTTGGTCGCTTCACCGACGCGGACAACCCAGCTCGGCTCCGTGTCCGAGATGCCGTACTGCTTCTCCAGATCCGGAACGTAGGCCGCGAGACGCTTGCAGCCTTCGCGGAGGAAGCCGCCCTCCTCACCCTGACGTACCGGTTCCTCGAAGGCTCCGACGAAGCTGACCGGTCGGCGGGTGCGGAGCTTGACGATGACGGCGGCAGGCAGTGTGTGGTTACCGAAGGTGTTGATCTTCCCGCTGGGCAGTGAGGTGATGAAGCCTTCCAGGAAGGCGCCCACCGCTTTCTGAGTCGGTGTGGTGGGGGCCTCGTCCTCTTGCAGGCCGACGCCGAGGTTCGCGTGCAGTTCGTCGACGTCCACGGCGGCGTAACGGTAGAGCGTGGCCGAGTTGAAGTCGATGGAACCGATCATTCCGGCGCCGGTCTCAGCGGCGGTGTTCTTGTCGTCGACAGCGGTGTAGTAGTCCGATTCGATTTCGGACTTGTGAATGCTGAGGGCGTGGGCGACCTGAGTGGCTGCGTCAACATTGAGGTCGGTGGAGTCGGCCACCATCCGGCCGAAGAGGGCGATGTCCACGGAGTGCCGGGTATCGACCGCACCCACGGCCTTTGCCTTGTTCTTCTTCAGGTACTCCTTCAGTTTTTTTGCGTCACCGCCCGAACTGCCCTCGATGGCCAAGGCAGCCAGCGCGTCGAGCTGACGCTTGCTGAGGAAGATCAGATAGCCGGATTCCGGTGCTTCGGCCTTGGCATCGGCGTCCGCCGGGTCATTCTTCGACGACTTACGGACGCGGGCATCGATTTTCGCCCCTGTGGCGGTCCGCACCGTCTCGGCGGCCAATCCCCACGCCACCTCGGGGGCCAGCGAGCTGTCCAGCCCCTTGATCCGCTCGGCCACCGCCTCGGCGACCTTTCTGGTCCGCACCCCCAGCTCGGAGGCCGGCAGCAACTCGTTGAATGTCTTACGGGTGGCCCTCTTCCACGCCTGACTGGATACGCGGGCACGCCGCACCCCTCCGTACACCGCCGATTTGGGTGTACCTGTGTCGTCGCGGTTCAGATTGCTCGGAGGGACGGACTGCAGGATGTGAATGTCGAGGATGGTTCGCGTCACCGGGGTATTCCGTTCTTGTGCTGGGCGGAGAGCCGTGGGCGGTATGGATGACGGATAGGGGAGGGGATGGGGCGAGGGGGCCTGGTTCAGTCGCTGAGGCCGTACTCGCCCAACAGGTTCACTTCGTGGTCCTCGTCGGCGCCGGGGGCTGAACTCTCGCCGGCGGCTGTCTCGGCCGGGCGTGAGGAAGATTCGTAGGACAGATGGAATTCGCGGCCCCAGGCGCGGCGGATACCGGGTCTCAGGCTTTCGTCCTGCCACGCGTACAGCTGCTGAGCGAGCCGTCCGTAGTCGACGGGGATTCTGGAGGCCCTCAGGAGCAGTACGAGTTCGCGCAGCCGGACGCTGAGGGCGTCGAAGGAGTTGGAGGTACCGATTCGGATGAACCGCTTGCGAAGCGTCTCGCTGAGGTCCTCGTCCCCGCGCGTGCTGGGCTCGCCTTCGTCGGACGAAGGGTCTCCCCCCTTCGCCGCGGGTTCCGTTCCGGACTCGCCCCTCGCCAGGCGCCGGACCGCACGTCCCAGACTCCAGCCGTAGGCGTGCATGTCGGCTTCCCGTACGGACTGTTGGTGCAGAGCCCACAGCGTTACCGCGAGGTGGACCGCGCTCTCCTCCGCGAGTTCGCGGCGCTCGCCTCTGAGACGTTCGTCGGCAGAGAAGAACTTCAGGGCCGTGTCATCGTGTTCTGTTGTCCCGGACTCTTCGCGTACTTGGGCGAGTTCCTCCAGACCGTCGATGCCCCAGGTGTCGGGAGAGTCGTGCGGCGGGCGGCCGACGCCGCGTCGCAGGCGTGCCAGTGTTGCTACGGCTGCGGCACTGTTCCTGCGGTACGGATTCTGTAGCCGGTTGATACAACGGACCGTGGCACGGAGCGGGATGCTCGGGGGCGTCCGGTGTCCGGTGTCCGGGCCGGAGTTCGCGCCTCCGCCGGTTTCGGCCCGCGCGGCGGGTTGAGTGGTCATGCGGGGCCTCCTGGTTGGCTATTGAGGGGCAGGGCCGTTGCCTACTGGTGGAGTTGGCCCGGGAAGGTGAGGACTCGGCAGTACTCTTTTCAGCCGCAGTCGGAACCACAGCTCGGCACTGGCGTCGTTGACCCAGCGCTTTCCGCTCCCGGGGATGTCGACGATCCTTCCTTCGGAGGCTGCCGGCCCCGCGGAGTCGAGCAGGCTTCGGCTGAGTCGGACGATGTGTCGGCGCACTGTCGCCTGCCATTGCCTTCGCGCCGATTCGGGCCGGGAATGCTGTGCCAGCTCCGCCAGCCACCGCCGGTAGGGGCCGTCGAGTTCGCCGAACCCGAGATCGCGGGCAGCGTCCGATGCCGCTGTCGGGCTGGAACCGGCGGCCCGCGCGAGATTCCCCGCGAGGTGGCCCAGCGCGGTGACTGCCTCGTCCGCGTCCTTGACGGCGTCGATGGCCACCACGCCGTATGCCGGATTTTCCTCGTGCAGCAGGACCACCGGTAGTGCCACGGCGTCGTCCACGATCTCGTCCACGACCGACTGCTGCGTGCCGTACACGGTTCCCACGAGCCTGACCCGAAGGAGGGCGAGCGGATCGAGCTCCCCTTCGGTGGCCAGCAGGGCCAGCCACCGGACGACACCGCAGGGCAAGGAGGCGGGTGTGCCCCTTCCCGAGTCATCACTCGCCGACCGACGAGCGGGCAGAAGACTGGCCATACCCCTCCAGGAGGCACGGTTCGGGTCGTGCTGCCGCGGCATGTAGACCAGTTGGCGGCCCTGCTTCTTCTCCTGAGCCGGGCTGCGACGCCACCCCGTCATGGGCTCCAGCTTCCAGGGCGCGTACGGGGTGAGGGGGTCTCCGTATCCCAGGACAACCCCGGTCACCCAACCGTTCTCGACGTGCAGACGCATGCGCCGCGACTGCCAGGTGTAGAGATCGCACAGGCCACTGGGCCGGCGGACGGCGGGGGCGTCCGCGGTTGCCCCGGGACCGCACGGCGGGCGCCGCCAAGCGGGGAGGTCGTCGCCGGGAGCGCCAGGGGCGTCGATGATGCCCTCGTCGTAGGGGATCAGATTCAGCAGCAGGGTTTCGCGCAGGGTCGACCCCTCGGCGAACACCCCGCCCAACTGGCCTGCGGAGCCCACACCCAGCGGGTAGACCTTCCCGGCTTTGGCCCGGCCCTCGTCGCCGACCATCGCGGATTTGATACCGGACGAGTCGTACGCATGTGTGTGAACCAGCCACCGCGCGGCCTCTGCGCAGGACAGCCGCTCCACGGCGGGGCGGCGCATCGTGAAGAACGGCTCCCCATTGGGAACGTCAGCGACGATCCGGTTCAGCGGAGCGATCTCGCCTTTCGCCGTACTCAGGGTCGCCACTTGAAAGAACGGCGTCTCCGTATGCAGCAGGTCGAATCGGTCCCGGTGGGCGGTCAGATAGTCGGCAACGCCGGCGAAAGGGTCCTTCGACTGCCACAGCTTCGACCAGTCCTCCAGTTCGGCCGGGCCGTCGAGCGCGTCATGCAGGATCGCCAATATCAGGCGGAGCAGGGCCAGCTCCTGGGTGGGCAGATCACCCACCAGCCGCCTCAGGTCACCGGCCTGGGAGAAGACTTCCTCCAGGGACAGCTCAGCCATCCGCCCGTCGAGACGCTGCACCGGCAGCCAAGGACGTGTGAGCAGATCGAAGGTGGTCGAAGCCGAAAGGGCAGCGGGTTCTGCGGTCACGACACGCTCCTGCCCTGGCTGGTCCTCTCCTGCTTCGCGGGGGTCGGTAACAGGTTCCAGGGGGGCCGGGGCACCGCCGATTCGCTCGTCCGTGGCTGGCTCATCGCTGCCGTCCTCCTCCGCTTCGGCCCCGCGCTCCACAGCGTCGGGAACAGCCGCCCCGACTGGTGAGACACGCAGCCCGTCGGCGTCGCTGTAGACGAGATCGAAGCCTGCCAGACGGGTCTGACAATCCTCGTCCAGGACGAGCAGCAACTCACCCGCCAGCCAGGGGCATTCCTTGACCTGCCAGGCTTCGACCAGGAATTTCTCCAGCTCGCCAATGGTCTGGTCGGCCTTGTGCGGGAGCGAGAACCTCCTCGGGAGTGTGAGCGCGCTCGCAGCGACGGCCTCTGCGGCCCGCTTGCCCGGCGGGAAGTCCGTCGGCAGCTCCAGGCCGCCGCGGTCCTGGCCCAGCCAGGGCACCGTGGTCAGGACTCCGTCTCGTCGGCGCTGCACAACAAGCACTTCCAACGTCTCTTCGCTGTCCCGTACTTGCGCGCGTCCCGTACTGCTGTCGTCGGCGTCCCCGGCATTGGCCTCCAGCCACCCGTATACCGGACGGCCGGCCCGGCGCACCGGAGCGAGCAGGAACGCCTCCGCGCTTTCCTGCTTCCGGTCGAGCAGCCTCAGGTGCTTCTCACGCGCTGCCCTCATGTCCCCGGCCCATGCGGGCGGACCGATCTCGTTCGTTCCGTAGGCCGACTGAACCAGTGGGCTGATGTCATCGGGGAGTGCGAGCGGAGCGCCCTCCAGATGCGGCTTCAACACCGCGAGCGCCCGCCACAGCAGGTGCTGACCTTGGTAGACAGCGACAGAGCCATCCACCGGCACAGGGGGATCCGCCCCCCAGTCGGCAACTCCGGTCACCAGACACCGCGCGCCCGCCAGCCGCGAGGGTCGCCGTCGCGGATGACGGTGCAGCCGCCCCATGCGCTGGAGCAGCAGATCCACCGGGGCCAGATCGGTGACCAGCAGGTCGAAGTCCACGTCGAGGGACTGTTCGATCACCTGGCTGGCCACAACGATGTGCTTGCCCCTGGGGCGATCGCCGCCGGGGCCGAACAACGCCCGGAGCAGACTGTCCTTGTGGGCACGGTCAGCCGCCAGGAAGCGCGAGTGTGCGACGGTGACGGCATCGGCTCCGAAGCGCTCGCGCAGTACTCCGGCTGCCTCAAGCACCCGATCGACAGTGTTTCGCACGACCAACGCGCAACCGCCGCCCGCGAGTTCCCTGGCCAATCGGTCAGCCAGGAGGGAGAGATCGTCGTCCAGCCGCTCCAAGGACACATCGGTACGACGCCCCGACGCGGCCGGCTGCGCGATATGGACCGGTGCACCCGGCGCCACAGCAGTGACCAACGGGTACCGTTCGCCGACGGATTCGGGGGTCAATGTCTCCTGCACGCTGTCAACACCGGCGTAGGCGGACGCCAGAGCCCGCCTGCGGTCTGCTGATAATGTCGCCGAAAGCATGACAACCGGCACCCGATACGCGGCCAACCATTCCAGAACCCGGTCTAGGTACCGGCTCATATACGCGTCGTACGCGTGCACTTCATCGATGATGACGACTTTGCCCGCCACCGCCAGGTGGCGCAGAGCCAGGTGTCGGCTCTTGAGCCCCGCAAACAGCACCTGGTCGATGGTCCCTACCGCGAAAGACGCGAGAAGGGACTTCTTCCGTCCCCGTAGCCACTGATGGGCATGCAACCCGGCAGGTTCCGCTCGGATCCGCGACACGCTGCCGACCCGGTCGGACCGGTCCGCTTCGACAGCCGAGATCGTCCGGTGCCCCTTCTTCATCATGCCCGCCCATACATCGTTGAGCGCCGACTTCGCATGCGACAGGACGACCGACCTGGGGCCGTCGGCGGGCAGATGCGACAGCCAATCCAGCATGCGAGGGAACATGGCGTCGGCGGTCGCGCGACTGGGAAGCGCGACGAGACAGCCGCCCGCGCCACTCCGGGCCGCCAGGATCTCCGCCGCAGCGAAAGCGGCCTCGGTCTTGCCCTCGCCCATGGGCGCTTCGATGATCAGAAGCCCGGCCGCAGGCATGAGGCGGGCCATCCGCACGGCCTCGGCCTGGACCGGGCGGATCTCCGCCCCCTCGGGGAGGGCGAACCGATCGGCGAACAGTGTGTCCGCAGCCTGATCGGGCTCCGATGCCCGCCATGGGCCCGGCAAGTCCAGGCCTTCCCAGGCAGCCCGCAGCCGCCGTGCCTCTCCCACCGGTCCGAGAGGCTGCCAGGAGGCAGAATCGTACGGGAACAGCTCGGCCGAACTCGCCAGCCAATCCGACAGGATGACGACAGCGGTCAACAGCACCTGCACTGGTTGTGGCAGGCGCACCGATTGCCAGTCCACGAACCGGTCTGTGACGTCGGCCAGTTGACCGCAGGCGTCCATCAACTCGTACTGCACACGGCGCCACACGGATTCACTGACGCCGGGATGGCGCAGTAGCGATGGGTGGAGCTGAAGATCATGGATCTGCTGATGCTCCGGAGGCGTCCCGTGATGTCCACCGGCCACAACAGCGAACTGCCCGGAAGAGCGGGGAGTCATCCCGAACCGCTCCGACATCCATTCCTGAAGCAGTAGTTGGCCCACCGTCCCATGGGGGGCCAACCGCCGGTCGGTGCCGTGCTCCGCCAGTGTCGACATCGCCAACCCCTGGTCGCGCATACGGTCGGCGAGCGGCTCCACCTGGCAGGCGAAGGCAGGGCTCGCCTTGCCGGTGTCATGTGCGGCGGCGAGGAAGACAACCAACCGCCGCGCGTCCACTTCCCCTTCGGGAAGCACCTCCGCCGCCAGAGCCTTGATGCTGTCGGGTACCCACTCGTCCCACAGTCTCCCGGCCACTGCGCCGCTGTCGGCCATGTGCCGCCACAACGGCAACCACCCCTCCGTCTGCCGATCGTGCTTCGCCCAGGCACTACGCGCTGCGGCCGACAGCGACGCGAAGGCAGGTGGGGGCGGGGAATCTTCGTCCATGGGCTCATGCGACATGACAGAGTGCTCTCCCGTCACCGATCTCTCGGAAACCGTATGGACCCGCAGTCAGGCTGATAGCAGCCACCTATCCGTGACAGGGCCGCCCGTGGGTCCAGCACGGGATCGGATCCCCGACTCGGGTCCCATGACCGGAGCGGCCATCGGACCCGACCCCTTGGGCGACTGAGTTTTTCGGCTACGACCTGCGCCTATGGGGCCATTGACGGTTGCGCCAGATCGGCCGCCCCACGTAGGCCCAGAGAAGCGCGACAGCTGCGGTATTCCAGAGCCACGGTGAGACTGGCGTCGCGGTCGATGGACCGCCCGCGAGCAGGGCGAACAGCGCAGCTTCTGGCGTAACGTTGAGCGGTTGCCACGGCTCAGGAGGCTCGGGCACGGGTAACGGCGATAACATGGACAGCGACTCCTTCGGCTCTGCTCTCGGGCTATGGAGACAGGCCGGGTCCGGCTCCCTCGCTGCTACGAGGAGTTGGCCCGGCCGCCTTGCGTTCGGCAAGGCGGCGACGGCCAGCGCACCGGGGCGTGTACCTGCCTGTGGCCATGCTGACACTTGGCGAGGCTGTGTGTCTGCCGAACGCATCAACTCCCGTTGATGTCGGATGAATTCTACTCATCACTTCCTTAGTTCGACGATTCTGAAGTGCACAGAAGCCGTCCGACCCTCTGATCCAACCCCGCAGACGCGAGGATTAGGCACTGCTAATCATCCCTTAGGGGGCACCCCCACGGATCGTGAGGAGGCTGCGTGCAGAGCCAACTTCTCGAAACACGATCGTAGTTGTTCTGGCGGCCCGTGATCAGTCCCACGCCTGGACCAAGTGTTCAGACGCACACCTGGTCCAGGCATGGGACTCAGTCCGCTTCGGCCGCAGCTTCTGCCCGCCGAAGGTGGGGGGCTCTCCCTGATCCTCTTCGTCCAGCTTTCACCACTGGGCGTGGGAACTGCGCCGGTAGGCCTCTGGTGGCAATGACCGGACGCCGTGGGATAAATCCGCTGGCGCCCCCCCGCGGCCCGTCGCTATCGTGTGCAGCGTTCCCCCGGCAGCCAACCGCTGCCGGGATCGGCTCAATCGAGGCAGGAGGTGTGACCGATGGCTGCCGTCAAGGTGGGTGCTGTCCGCACCCGGAAGCTCATCCATTCCACCTCCGTGGTCTCCGGCTGATCCCTCTTTCTCTCTCCGTGCCAGTGCGCGCGGTGCCGGGGCCACCCCTGTGAAGGGTTCCCCTTGTCTTTCTCTTCTCTCTCCCAGGCTTCCTCCGCTTTCGCGCACCCCCTCGCCCGCTACGGCTGGGACGCGGGCTGGGAGGCCGAGTTCGCCCCCTATGCGGCTCAGGGGCTGCTGCCCTGCCGGGTCGTACGTGTCGATCGCGGGCAGTGCGATGTCGTGACCGCAGCCGGTCCGGTGCGGGCCGATACCGAGTACGTCGTGCCGCGCGATCCGATGCGGGTCGTGTGCACGGGTGACTGGGCGGCGGTCGACCCTGCCGGTGACCCGCGGTTCGTACGGGCCCTGCTGCCGCGCCGGACTGCCTTCGTACGGTCGACATCGTCCCAGCGGTCCGAGGGGCAGATCCTCGCCGCCAATGTCGATCACGCGATCATCGCCGTCTCGCTCGCCGTGGAGCTCGACCTGGGCCGGATCGAGCGGTTTCTCGCCCTGGCGTGGGAGTCGGGTGCGACCCCACTGGTCGTCCTCACCAAGGCCGACCTCGTACCGGACCCCACGGGGCTCTCGTATCTCGTCGAGGACGTCGAGACCACCGCCCCCGGGGCGCAGGTGCTGCCCCTCAGCTCCGCCACCGGTGAGGGCGTGGAGGTCCTGGCCGCAGTGGTCTCCGAGGGGACGAGCGTGCTGCTCGGCGCGTCCGGGGCGGGCAAGTCGACCCTGGCCAACGCACTGGCCGGAGCCGATGTGATGGAGGTGCAGGCCACCCGCAGTACGGACGGCAAGGGTCGGCACACCACCACCACCCGCAATCTGCTCGTCCTGCCCGGTGGCGGTGTCCTCATCGACACCCCGGGGCTGCGCGGTGTCGGGCTCTGGGACGCGTCGAGCGGGGTCGGCCAGGTCTTCAGCGAGATCGACACACTGGCCCAGGAGTGCCGTTTCCACGACTGCGCCCATGCCACGGAGCCGGGCTGCGCGGTGCTCGCCGCCATCGATGACGGCTCGCTGCCGGTCCGGCGCCTGGAGAGCTACCGCAAGCTGCTCCGGGAGAACCAGCGCATCCTCGCGAGGACCGACGCCCGGATGCGCGCGGAGATCCGGCGGGACTGGAAGATGAAGGGCGCGGAGGGCCGGGCCAACATGGAGGCCAAGCGCGGCAAGGTCCGTAAGCCCTGAACTCCGCAAGGCTTGAGCCCCGCAAGGCTTGAGCCCCGCAAGGCTTGAGCCACGCAGGTCCTGGACTCCGCAAGCGCTGAACCGATTGTCTACCGGCCCCGGGCGTGGTGTCCGTTTTCCGCCAGCCCGGGGCCGGAGGCGGAGGCACACTGGTCCGCGTGATGGATGAAGAGACCAGGTACGAGGCGGTGAGCAGCCGCGACATGCGGTTCGACGGCGAGTTCTTCTTCGCCGTACGCACCACCGGGATCTACTGCCGGCCCAGCTGTCCCGCGGTGACCCCGAAACGCCGGAACGTCTGTTTCTACCCGACAGCGGCGGCGGCCCAGGGCGGCGGGTTCCGCGCCTGCCGCCGCTGCCGGCCCGACGCCGTACCCGGATCGGCCGCCTGGAACGTCCGCGCCGATGTCGTCGGCCGTGCCATGCGCATGATCAGCGACGGGGTGGTCGACCGCGAGGGTGTGCCGGGGCTCGCGGTACGGCTCGGTTACAGCACCCGGCAGGTCCAGCGCCAGCTGACCGCCGAGGTCGGCGCGGGCCCGGTGGCGCTGGCCCGCGCCCAGCGCTCGCACACCGCGCGGGTCCTGCTCCAGACCACCGGGCTGCCCATCACGGAGATCGCCTTCGCCTCCGGTTTCGCGAGCGTGCGCCAGTTCAACGACACCATCCGGCAGATCTACGCCCGCACCCCGAGCGAGCTGCGGGCCGAGGCCGCCGCATCCGTGTCCGGGGCCACCGCCGGAACCGACGCCGGTATCCCGCTGCGCCTCGCCCACCGCGGCCCCTACGCGGCACGGGAGGTCTTCGACCTGCTGGCGCGGGAGGCGATCCCACGGATCGAGGAGGTGCTCGGCAAGCCGGGCTCCCGCACCTACCGGCGCACCCTGCGGCTGCCGTACGGCACCGGTGTCGCCGCCGTCGGCGAGAAGGCGGCGGGGCGCTGGCTCGACGCCCGTATCCACCTGACCGACCTGCGCGACCTGACCACCGCCGTGCAGCGGCTGCGCCGCCTCTTCGACCTGGACGCGGACCCGTACGCCATCGACGAACGCCTCTCCGCCGACCCGCGGCTCGCCCCGCTGGTCGCCCGCCGCCCCGGGCTGCGCTCGCCCGGTACCGCGGAGCCCGAGGAGTTCGCGGTACGGGCGCTGGCCGGGCGGGAGAAGTCGCAGTGGCTGGTCGAGCGCTACGGCACAGCGCTCGACCGGCCCAGCGGCGGGCTCACCCACCTCTTCCCCGCGCCGGCCGAACTGCTGGCCGACGAGCCGTCACTGGGGGCCGTGTCCGGCGTACGGCTGGACCCGGGAGCCGACCGCGACGAGGCCGAGCAGGCCCTTCTGGAGCTGCCCGGCATGACCCCGCGGGCGGCCGGGCTGATCCGGATGCGGGCGCTGGGGGACCCCGATGTGGCGCCCGCCGGTGAGCCCGGCGCGGAGCTCTGGCGGCCCTGGCGTTCGTACGCCCTGCGGCACATCTGGCTCGATCAGGCGTGAGCGCCCGGGTCCGCCGTCCACCGGGGGAGCGCCTGCCGCGCCGGGATCAGTCGAGGCCCCAGCTGTGGATCTTCGCCGGGTGGATACGGATCAGCTCGTCGCTGAAGTGCGGGCCCAGGTCGTGCGGCCCGGTCAGCAGCTCCGCCTCACCTCTGATGTCCACCCCGCGCACCGTCCACGGCTGCACGCTCACCACATCGTCCACGACGAGGGCGACCTTCGGATTGGCCTGCAGGTTCCGCCACTTCTTGGTCGTGCCGAGGGCATAACCGCCGATCAGGATCGTGCCGTCCTGCTGGGGGAAGAAGCCGACCGGGTTGGCCTGCGGCTGGCCCCTGGGGTCGACCGTGGCCAGCCGTCCCAGGCGCTGGGTGGCGAGGTACGCGCGTTCTGCGTCGGTGAATTCGCTCATGCCCCCAGCATCCCGTGCGCGGTCCCGTCCCCGCACGATCGGCACGGCCCCGGCCGCGCTGCCACCGGATCGGCGGCAGGGCGGACCGGGCCCGGCCGCCGTCTCACCCGGGCAGTCCCCAGCGGGCGGCCGGTTCGTTGGGGGCGACCGGTCGTACCGTCAGATCCGGGCGGTCGCCGGTGGCGGTGATGAGCGCGGACTCACCCCTGCGCAGCGCGATGGTGACCGTGCCGTCACCCGCTTCCTCGTACCGCAGCCCGCGCCCGTGACCGTCGCGTACGTCGACGGGCCCCGTGATCCCATGGCGCACGGCACACGGGGCGCCCGCCTCACTGGTCACCCTGACCCAGCGGGTCACCCCCTTCTCCCGTACCGCACTGAGCAGGAAGGCCCCCTGGGTACGGAAGTCGTGGAGTACGAGATCGCGCCAGGCCGCCGGGACCGCGGGGAAGACCCTGATCACACCGCCCCAGGACTGGCAGAGCATGTCGTGCAGCGACTGCGCCGCGGACAGCGGCGTCTCGATGACCGGGCCGGACTCCTTGTACATGGTGTTGGCCTGGATGAAGCGGGCCATCAGCTCACCGAGGTACTTCAGCGCGTCCTCGCCCTTGCCGAGCAGCGCGGACATCGAGGCGGCCCCGGTGAACGTATAGCCCTGGAGCGCCCCTTCGAAGCCGACCCAGTGCGCCAGCGACTTCTCGATCAGCGCACGCTCGTCCGGGGTGCGGCCGGTCAGCTCGTACAGCGGGTAGACCGCGAGGAGATGCGAGTAGTGGCGGTGGGACATGGCGAAGGGGACACCCGCGCCGATCATGAAGCCGTTCTCGTCGACCGGGTAGGGCACCAGCTTGGCCAGCACCTCCTGCCAGCGCTCCTTCAGCGGGTCCTTGATACGGAGGGTGGCGGCCGATTCGACCAGGGTGCGGCAGCCCCAGCGCAGCAGCATCAGGTCGTAGTTGGTGTCCGGGGCGTCGACCCCGTACTCGGGGGAGAAGGTGGCCGGCAGATGCAGCCTGCCGTCCTTGCCCGGAGTCAGGAAGTGCAGGTAGTAGTTGACGGCCTTGCGCAGCAGCGGGAAGAGCGTGTCGCGCAGGATCCGCTCGTCCATGGTGTGGCGGTAGCTCAGCCAGACGTTGTGCAGCGCCCAGGTGAGGTTGCCGACCTCGGGCGTCGGCGGGTCCTCGCCGGGGATGCCCACGCCGTAACCGCCGTTGGCGACGGCCGCGCCGTTGACCAGCTGGGGGTCGGTGGTGCGCGGGATGCCCGCCGAGTCCTTGCGGTACGGCGCCGCCAGCTGGTTCGACAGGTTCTCCCGGAATTCTCCCAACGCCCTTGTCACCGCGTCGAGTTCCAGGTGGTTCGAGCCGTGGATCAGCCAGTACTCCAGCTGGACGTTGAGATTCCACCAGGTGTTGGGCCAGGGGGTCGGCTCCAGCCAGGGTCCCGATGTGGCCATCACGGGGGCATCCGCGCGGGCGGCGGATGCTGCCTTGTAGAGCTGGATCCAGTAGAAGCGCTGGATGCGGGCGTCCGGCACCGAGAGGAAGCTCTTGCGGTAGTAGCGGTGCCACCAGTCGCGGTGGGCGAGCGCGTGTACGCCGAGGGGAACCGGTGCCACGTTGCGGATCAGCCGGACGGCCCGGTCGCGGGCGGTGTTCTTCGGGTGGGAGTGCGCGACGGTGGCGTACAGCGTGCGCCGGGAGCCGTGGGTGCGCTCCTGCCACGCGGTCACATGCTGGCCGCCCGCGAGAAGCGGCTGCACGGCGGCCGTCACCCCGCTGTGCTGCTCGGTCACGGCGGGCGGGTTCGCCGTGTAGCCGTCGGGGAGCGGCTTCGACGCGGCGCGCGGACTGATCGAATCGGCCGGGTGGAAGACCCAGCGGAACTCCTTCTCGCCCTCGCTCGGAGTGATCTCGACGGCGAGCACGGAGAGGGAGTTGTGCACCAGGGCGCGCAGGGTGAGGGTGCCGCGGTCGGTGGTGAGCGTGCCGGTCAGCTCCGCGTCGCGCAGCCCCAGCCGCCAGTCGAGTGCGGTGATGGTGCCGACCGGTTCCAGTGTGAAGTAACCGATGGGCAGCCGGGCGAGGCCGAAGAGCGAACCGAACTCGGGGCGGTGGTCGGTGACCTCGGAGTGCTGGACGTTGAAGCGGACCGCGTTCCGGCCGGGCTCGGCGTAGATGCCCGAACCGAGATAGCCGTTGCCGAGGTACGGGCCCTCGTACCAGGTCTGCGGCATCTTCTGCCAGACGAGGTCGGCGTCGTCGAGAATCGCCTTCCAGCTGTCGTCCGACGACTGCACGGCTATCGGCGCGGGCCGTGGCGACACCGCTGTGGCGCCGTCGGGAGCGGCCTGCGCGGGAACCGCGGCCAGGCCCCCGGTGAGCAGGGCGCCGCCGATGGCTGTGCCGGTGGCGAGAACGGTGCGCCGTTTTGGTGGTTCAGCTGCGTTCGGTGGTTCAGGTACAGCGGCCATGACGCCTCCCGGCGGCTCGTCACCCAAGAATTCATCCGAGCTATCCCGTGGAGAAAGGTAGACACGGCGCTGGGGTGCGTCAATGAGTCGGGAGAGATCCCATGTATTGGCCTGGGTTGCTGGGCGCGGCGCGGTCAGCCCTGGATGAGGGCGCCGAGCCAGGCCCCGATGACGCTCAGGCAGGCCATGAGCTCGACGAGAACCGCCGTACCGATGGCCCGCATGACCGTACGGGTGGATGCCCAGCCCGCCCGGTGACTGCCGAGCCGCACTCGCTCCGCCGTGTAGATCCCTCCGATGAAACCGGCGACTCCGCCGAGTACGGGCACGATGAAGAAGCCCACGATGCCGGCGGCCCCACCGGTATAGACCGTTCGGCGCGGTGCACCCGACTCGCGGGGGCGGCGGGTCGGCAGCAGGGGACGCAGGGCCTGGTTCAGCAGCAGCAGAGCCGTCGCGCCCGCCAGGATGCCCCAGGCCAGGCCGGTGGTGTCGGTCAGCGCCCACCATGCGACGGCGGCCCACACGATCGCGGGACCCGGCACACCGGGAACCAGCACCCCCACGAGACCGAGCAGCATCACCAGGCCCACCGCGACGAGCTGCCACAGACTCATCTGCCCAGCGTGCAGGAAGTGCCCGTCTCCCGCAGCACGGCGTCGGCCCCTGGTCCACCGGTCGCCCCGGCTCGCGCAACCGGCGCGGTCGCCCCGGCTGGTGCGCCGGGCGTGGCCGCCTTGGCGCCGGGCAGCCGCTCCTTGGCGCCGGGCAGCCGCTCTCGGTGCCGGTCAGCTGCTCCCGTCGGCGGTGCCGCCCGGCGTCGTGTTCCGGCCGGGCGCGTTCCTGTCCTCTCTGTTCCTGCCCTCTCTGTTCCCGTCCTGGGTGCCGGGCTCCTGCGCCTTGCCGCGTTCCTGTGTGTTCCGGTCCTGCGTTCCGCGCTCCTGCTTTCCGCGCTCCTGTGTGTTCCGGTGCGGGGTCCTGGCGACCCACCCCTTCTCGTACGCGTGCCAGCCGAGCTGCAGCCGAGTGGTGACCCCGGTCAGCTCCATCAGCCCCTTCACCCGCCGCTGTACCGTGCGCAGCCCCAGCTCCAGCTGCTTGGCGACGCTCGCGTCCGTCATCCCGGCGAGCAGCAGCGAGAGGATCTGCAGATCCGTGGCGTCGGGGGCCGGCTCACCGACCTCGGTGACCTCTCCACCGGCGCCCAGCCGCAGCGGCAGCGCCTCCCGCCATACCGCATCGAACAGGCCCCGCAGTGATTCAAGGAGGCCGCTCTCGTGGACGACCAGCGCGGAAGGCTGTGCGCCACGGCCGGTCAGCGGCACCATCGCCAGACTCCGGTCCGAGATGACCAGCTTGGTCGGTACCCGGTCGACGACCCGTACCTGCTCCTTGCGGCCCAGCGCCTCGGCCAGCGCGGCTATCCCGCCCGGCTCCTCAAGTACGACCCGCTCCAGCACCACCCGGTAGGAGACTCCACGGGTCGCCGCCCGCTCCTCGGCATCGTTGTCAACGCCGGACACCGCGATCGGATTGCCGCCGGTCACCAGCGCGCAGACCTCGTCGGCCGCGCCCAGCTGCAACTGCAGGAAGCGCTGGGACACCGCGTTCGCCCCGGTGACCACCTCCACCAGGTCGAGCACCGCGGGCTCCCTGGCCTCCGCCCTGAACTCCTCGACCAGCAACGCGGCTGCCAGCTCGGCCTGTTCCAGCTCGTGGCGGTGCTGGGTGAGCAGCGCACCCAGCGCGACCCCCGGCGGCGCGGCCACCCACCGTCCCGTCCTGCCCGACGACTGGGCGGCCAGACCGTGCCGTTCGAGACGGCGCAGGGCGCGTTCCGTATCGGCCTCGGAGAGCTGGAGCCGATGGGCGAGGTCGGGGACATCGGCCGCCCCCAGCGCGACGAGTGAGCGGTACGCCGACTCCTGGAGGTCGTCCAGACCTATGACGCCGAGCAAGGGAACCCCGATCCGGTGGCGGTTTTGAGTCACGGCGGGTTTCCGCCGCGGCACATCATCGCCGTTCAACTCCGTCTTCTGCCAGGGTGATCGAACTGATGTAAGAGAACCCGGCCCACGGCCAGCCCCCGTTGACCGGATCGGGCGGTGTGCAGCGGGTCCTCCGCAACTCCGTTGGGCCGCACCCCCGTGGGGGGCGGTGCGGCCCAACGGGCAATTCCGCGCACCCTGTACCGGGACCACCCCATCGATGGACAATAGGGGCATGAGTCAGCAGGGGGAGCAGCCCGCCACCGCCGACGACTGGTGGAGCCGGCTGTACGACGAGGCCGCAGAGGACCGGACGGCCGCCGACAAGGGCGACACTCTGGACGACCGCTTCGACTCCGCGGCGGGGACGGTCGGCGTCGCCGTGACGGGCGGCGCTCCGGGCGCCGGGCGGCGGGAACCACCGGGCGCGGAAACGGAGTTGCCACCAGAACCGCCGCCGCCGCCGCCGCCACCGCCTCCGCCACCGCCACCGCCACCGGCAGTGGCGCCGCCACCGGGCCCGGTGCTTGCGCCCGAGCCCGAGCCGGCTGTCACCTCCACGCCGGGTGCGACTCCCCGGCCCGCGTCGACTCGGGCGTCCGCTCGGGGCCCGGCACCGGATCCCGCCCCGTGGCCGACGGCCGAACCGAGGGAACGGGCGCCATGGGAGCCGCCCGTGGAGGGTGCACTGCCCTCCCGTACGTTCCCCTTCCAGCGGGGGCGGAACAGCGACGCGCCCCGCCCCGCGTACGAGCCTCCGGCCGTGGAGCCGCGCACTCCGGTGTACGGGCCTCCGGCCACCGAACCGCCCCATCCGGTCTACGAGCCTCCCGTCCGGCCGCCGGAGCCTCCGGCCTCGGATCGAAAGAGTCCGGCCACCGCGCAGGAGCCGGCCGCCCCCCTCACCAACGTCCCGCGTCCCGCCCGCACCCATGTGGGTGACGGGCCGCCCACTTACGACGCCGAGCCGACCGCCCTGCCGGACGCGCATCCCGACGCCCTCGACGAGCTCGTCGCCGACACCGTGCTCGACGGCGCCCGCTACGCCTCCTACACCGTGCGCGCCACCTCCGTCCGCGGGGACTCCGCGCGGTACCGGGGCGAGCCCCGCAAGGACGCCCTGCTCACCGCACGTTTCGGCAGCGGCGAGAGCGCGCTTCTGCTGGTCGCGGTGGCCAGCGGCGTCCGGGCGTCGGACCTCGCGCACCTCGCCGCGGCCGACGCCTGCCGCTGGATCGGCGGCGCTGTCGGACGCAGCAGACCGCGGCTCTCCGAGGACATCAGGGCGGGCCGCAGGGGCGACCTCAAGTCCGGGCTGCACCGGCTCACCGATCGCGGCTTCGGCAGACTCCGGGCCCGCGCCGCCGAACTGGGCGTCGAACCCCACGCGTACACGGCGTCCCTGCGCTGCCTGCTGCTCTCCGGAGACCCGGAATGCCGCACCCGGGTCTTCTTCGGGATCGGGGACGGCGGTCTCTTCCGCCTCCGCGACGGCGCCTGGCAGGACATGGAGCCCCCCGTGTCCGGCCCGACCGAGACCGCGGGGGAGGCCGTGGTCGGCTACGGCTCGATGCCTTACGGGCCGTCCGGCGACCGGCTCGCCACCGGCCTCGGGACGGCGGCGCCGCTCCCCGCGCCGGGCGCCGCCCCGCAGCCGCCGCCCGCCAAGCCCTTCCGTTTCCGTGCGTCGGTAGCCAGGCCGGGAGACACGCTGTTGCTGTGCAGCGCGGGTCTCGCCGAGCCGCTGCGGGGAGAGCCCGCACTCTCCGACGAGCTGGCCACGCGCTGGTCGCCGGCCGAACCGCCGGGTCTCGCCGAGTTCCTGGCCGATACCCAGGTCCGAGTCAAGGGCTACGCCGACGACCGCACCGCCGCAGCGGTCTGGGAGATTGGGGGTTGATCACGGCCGTACGCGTCCTGGGGCGCATGGGACCGCCGAGAGCCAGGACGGACAAGGCCCGGCGGTCAGCAACCCGTCCATCCGGTGCGGCGCAGCCAGTCCTCGAAGGTCATCAAACCGGGGTGCAGACGGCGCAGGAGGGGAACATCACGGTCGCGGGTGTAGAGGTCCCGGGCGCCGAAGAACTGGAACATCGCTACGTAGTCGTGGCCGAAGTCGGGCACGGCAGCGCGCAGATCGTCGTACGGCATCGGGGTGTAGGTGCTGGGGACACCCGTGACCCGCGCGAAGGTGGCTGCGATCTCGTCGCCGGTGAGGCTGTCGCCGATCACCGCGAGGTCGCGGGCGCCCCAGGACTGCCAGTTGTCGAACATGTGGCAGGTGAACCATGCGATGTCGTCCAGGGCGATGAGCGGGTAGCGGGCGGCGCCGAGGGGGAGCGCGAAGGTCAGGCCTCCCCGGCCGTCCGGCCGGGGGGTGAGGCGGTATCGCAGGTTCTCGAAGTACGGCGCCGTGGTCAGTACCGACACATGGTTCGTGTACCAGCCGTCGGTCTCCTGACGCAGCATCTCCTCCGACCGCATCAGGTCGATGTGGGCGGTCACGGCGGCCTTGCTGTCGAAGTGCGGGACAGGGTGGCCGGTCAGGGACACCGCGCTGTCCAACGAGGACCAGATGAAACGCTCAACGCCCGCCGTCCGGGCGGCGGCCAGCAGGCCCAGGCCGTGCCGGTACTCACCCACAGCGCTGCCCGTCGCGAAGAAGTCGGTGTTGGCGAACACGCGGTCGGCCCTCTCGGCCAGAGCGCCGACAGCGGCCGGGTCGGAGCGGACCAGTCTCACCCGGTCCGGTGCGGTGGCGGCGAGTTCGGCGGCATGGGCGGACTCCGGGTCGCGGGTGGGTACGGTGATGGTGGCGTCGGTGGTGGCGAGCAGGTGGGGGATCACATGCCGGCCCATCGCCCCGGTGCCCCCGACGACGAGAATGTGGGTCATGACTCCCTGCCCTGGTGTGTGAGGACGTGCTCGGCCACCTGCGCGTGAGTGGCGGTCCAGATGTCTCCGGACGCGCGGACGCGGTCGAGGATCTGGGCGACCATGCCCGCGAGGGGCGGCCGGCCACCGACGTGGGCATGGACGGTGAGGTGGAAGAGGCCTGGGCCGGGGGCGGCGAGCAGTTGGTCCAGCAGCTCCAGGTGCAGGTCGCGGTAGGCATGCGGGCCTGCCGCGACGCTTCGTACGTCGGAGTGGTCGCTGTGCATGAGGGAGACCAGGGGGCCATGGGCGGTGGCCAGGAGCTGGGGGAGGTCATGGTCGCCGTGGTCGCCGGTCCAGCGGTAGCCGGCCTGGGTGAGCAGGGCGGGGGTGTGCTGCGAACCGGTGGCGCGCGGGCTGATCCACCCCGTCGGACGGACGCCGGTGACCTGTCCGATGAGCTCGGTGCAGCGACGGATGTTCTCCCGCTCGGCTTCGACGTCCAGCAGCGCGGGCACGACGTCCTGAGCCCAGGAGTGCGCGGCGATCTCGTGTCCCGCGTTGTGCACGGCCGCCACGGTGCCGGGATTCCGCTCGGCGACGAGGCCGTTGACGCCGACGGTGGCGGGCAGGTCACCGAGAACATCGAGGAGGCGCCGGATGCCGGTGGTGACGCCGTACTCCACCCAGGACGTGCTATGGGGGTCGTCGACACCGGGCAGCGGCCACGCCGCCGCCATCGGCGCATAGACGGGCCAGTGGCCGGGCGACCACAGCTCAAGCGCGACGGTGACCAGCGCGGCGACCTTACGCCCACCCGGCCAGCCGATCTCTGCCGTCATCCGTTTCTCCTTGTCGGTGGCTTCGGTAGCTCGTGACGGCAACGCTAGTGAGGCGCCAGGTACCTCCGGGTTCCTGGCAGCGGGCTATCGTCGGAGCGTGCGTGAGTACCCCGGCAGCATCCTTCTCGCCGACTGCCCGGCCCGGCTGGCGATCGAGATCATCGCCGACAAGTGGGCCGTGGTCGTGCTGTTCGCGTTGAGCCGGGAACCGTGCAGGCACGGCGAACTGGTCGACCGGATCGGCGGGATCTCGCGGAAGGTGCTGACCCAGACGCTGCGGCGGTTGCAGGGGTACGGCCTGGTCGACCGCCACGCCGGGGGCGGGAAGGCCGAGTACACGCTGACCGGCCTGGGCCGGACGCTGGTCGAGCCGATCGCCGTGCTGACCGAGTGGGCCTACGCGCACGGTGTGTCCGTGCTGGAATTCCAGGAGGCGCGGGAGTCCCGGGCTCATGAAAAGGCCTAACAGCGCAGGCGCGACCGCGGCGCCCATGGGTTGATGGAGGCATGGCCAAACAGAACGTTGCGGAGCAGTTCGTCGACATCCTCGTCCGCGCGGGCGTGGAGCGTCTGTACGGGGTCGTCGGCGACAGCCTGAACCCCGTCGTTGACGCCATCCGGCGCAACCCGGCCCTCGACTGGGTCCAGGTCAGGCACGAGGAGACCGCCGCCTTCGCGGCGGGCGCCGAGGCACAGGTCACCGGGAAGCTCGCGGCCTGCGCCGGTTCCTGCGGGCCGGGGAATCTGCATCTGATCAACGGTCTGTTCGACGCCCACCGCTCCATGGCACCGGTCCTCGCCCTCGCCTCCCACATCCCCTCCGGCGAGATCGGCCTCGGGTACTTCCAGGAGACCCACCCCGACCGGCTGTTCCAGGAGTGCAGTCACTACAGCGAGATGATCTCCAGCCCGCAGCAGATGCCCCGGCTGCTCCAGACGGCCATCCAGCACGCGATCGGCCAGAGCGGCGTCAGCGTGGTCACCCTCCCCGGTGACATCGCGGGCGCCACGGCCCCGGACCGGACCGGCGAGTCCGCACTGGTCACCTCGCGCCCCACGGTGCGCCCCGGCGAGGCGGAAATCGAGAAGCTGGCGCGGCTGATCGACGAGGCCGACCGTGTGACGCTCTTCTGCGGCAGCGGTACGGCGGGCGCGCACGCCGAGGTGATGGAGTTCGCCGAGCGGGTCAAGTCCCCGGTGGGCCACGCGCTGCGGGGCAAGGAGTGGATCCAGTACGACAACCCGTACGACGTCGGCATGAGCGGGCTCCTCGGCTACGGAGCCGCCTACGAGGCCACCCACGAGTGCGATCTGCTGCTCCTGCTCGGCACCGACTTCCCGTACAACGCCTTCCTGCCCGATGATGTGAAGATCGCCCAGGTCGACATCCGCCCCGAGCACCTCGGCCGCCGCACCAAACTGGACCTCGCCGTCTGGGGCGATGTGCGCGAGACGCTGCTGGCCCTGACACCGCGGGTGAAGGCGAAGACCAGCCGCAAGTTCCTCGACAAGATGCTGAAGAAGCACGCCGACGCCCTCGAAGGAGTCGTCAAGGCGTACACGCGCAAGGTCGAGAAGCACACGCCGATCCACCCCGAGTACGTCGCGTCGGTGCTGGACGACGTGGCCGACGGCGATGCCGTGTTCACGGTGGACACCGGGATGAACAATGTCTGGGCGGCCCGCTATCTCACCCCCAACGGCCGCCGCCGGGTGATCGGTTCGTTCAGCCACGGCTCGATGGCGAACGCCCTGCCGCAGGCCATCGGCGCCCAGTTCACCGACCGGAACCGGCAGGTCGTCGCGATGTCGGGCGACGGCGGCTTCTCGATGCTGATGGGCGACTTCCTGACCCTCGTGCAGTACGACCTGCCGGTGAAGGTCGTCGTCTTCAACAACTCCGCACTCGGCATGGTCGAGCTGGAGATGATGGTGGGCGGTCTCCCCTCGTACGGCACCACCCACCACCACTCCGACTTCGCGGCCATCGCGCGCGCCGCCGGAGCCTACGGCGTCCGGGTCGAGAAGCCGAAACAGCTGGCCGGGGCGCTCGCGGACGCCTTCAAGCACAAGGGCCCCGCCCTGGTCGACGTGGTCACCGACCCGAACGCACTCTCCATCCCGCCGCGGATCAGCGCCGACATGGTCAGCGGCTTCGCGCTCTCGGCCTCCAAGATCGTGCTGGACGGCGGGGTGGGCCGGATGGTGCAGATGGCGCGCTCCAACCTGCGGAACGTGCCGAGGCCGTAGGCGGAGCTGACAGCACGGCAGAGCCCCCCAACCGTTCGCCGGCCGGGGGCTCCTTCGTGGCGCGGATCAGGCGAGCGTGTCTGTCACGACGGCGTCAACGAACGCGCCCCACGCGGTGCCACGGATGACGATGGCGGGACCGGCGGGGTTCTTGGAGTCGCGGACAGGCATCGCGGACGTGACGCCGTGGGCTACCTCCACGCAGTCACTCTGCCCCCCGCTGTACGAGGACTTGCGCCAGGTGAGACCAGAAGCAGCGGCGTTACCGATGTGAGTCATGTGATCTTGTCCTTCAGTCTTGCGATGAGGTCGGCTGACTCGTCGAACGGTAGCGAACTGGCGCGAAGACGCTCGAATCCGCTTCCATAAACGGACACTTCGGCGAGGTCTTCCACGTACAGCGCTGACGTCAGGCTCTCCACGTGTACGACGTCGAGGTCCGCTGTCTCCGGGAAGCCGAGCACGGTAAAAGCGCCCGCCATCCCAGGGTGTGGAGGAGCGACCAAGGGCAGTACTTGTATGGTCACAGTCGGCAGCTCCTGAAGATCCAACAGACGCTGGAGCTGATCTCGCATCACTGACTTGTCGGGGAGCCGAGTGTGTAGCGCGGACTCGTGGACGATCGCCCACAGCTCCAGCGGATTTGGGCGTGTGAGCACCGACTGACGAGCCTGGCGGACCTGAACGAGCTGCTCCACGCGCTCTGCGGTATCCGACATGTTGATGGCCGAGATGGTCGCGCGAGCGTATGCAGACGTCTGGAGCAGCCCAGGGATCAACGTTGTCTGATACGACCGCATGCTCTTGGCGTCCGACTCCAGGCTGATCAGGTCTGCGTATGCCGGGGAAATGACGTCACGGTAGCTCTGCCACCACCCGCGACGGGCACCGTCCCGTGCGAGACCGTGAAGCGCCGCGCGACGTTCTACGTCGTCCACCCCGTACAGGTCCAGGAGTTCGTCGAGGCTCGCCACCTTCACGCCCACCGTGGCGTTCTCGATACGGCTGATCTTGGACGAGTTGAGACCGGTGGTCGACTTCGCCACCACATCCTCGACTCTCAGCCCGTGAACCTCTTCACGTAGCCGTCGGAGTTCTGAGCCGAGACGACGCCGTCGGACTGTCGGTTCACTCACGCTGGTCCTCCCCCTCAAGTGCTCACATTCTGCCGCCACATGGAGCGGTGTAGCTACAGGGTTCCACAGCCGTCGACCTTGCGGCGTCACGATAATGAAATTCTTCATTTTTTGATCTGCGGGTTGCACTTACACCTCACCTGACGCCACACTGACGGTGCCATGCGATGCACGTTGAGTGATCACGTGCAGAATCGAGGAGGCGGTGGACTGTGGAAAATGAGACATCTATGGGTGACCCGGTCTATTTATCGGAGCCATTCATCGACCCGCCGATGCCTGCAGCTGGTTGCGACGTGTGCGAGGCGCTGTACAAGGACTGGCGGTATTCGATGGCGCCGCTGAGCCCCGGATACGACCCGTCGCACGCGACGGACGTCGCGGTCGAAATCAGGGATCACCCCCACGCCGGCAGGGCGCGGCCATGGTGAGAACTGAGCTGTATCCCGTGGTCGTACCCGTCGATGACGTCCAGAGTGCCTACGTGGCCTGGCTGGAGCACCTGCAAGTGTGCTTCTGCTGCCTGCAAGGTGAGACGTGCGACGAAGTGGCCGTGCTGAAGCTGGCGCACAAGAATGCGAAGAAGGCGATCGTGTGTCGCAGTTGAGCATCGGTGTCTATCGGGTGAACCCCGACACAGGGGAACGGACACGGATTTCCGAACTCCGACCCGTGACGCCTGTAGAGCGCCCCGGCGCAGTGTCAGTGTGGCCCGCGTGCTCGTGCCCGATCCACAGAGGGGCGGACATCCCTGAGCCGTCTTGGCGTCCTCATGGACTCCCGTGCGCCTGCTCGTCACATAGCCGGCCGCGCGGGTAACGGGCGGCAGGGCCGTGTGGGTCGATGAGGTCGGCTGACCACGGCTCTGCCTGCTCCTCGTACAGCTGCTGCGCGAATGGCTCAGGCCGCTGGTCGTGATGGCGCGTCGCCCGCTCCGTGGTCCGCCCCGGGGCGGGCGACGGCGCTCAGGCCGGGCGCAGCCGCAGGGTCAGGATCTGGAACGGCCGCAGCGAGACCGCGCACGCGTCCCCGTCCGTCGTCACCTCCCGCAGCGGACGCTCCAGCAGGTCGGTGAGGTCCGCCCGGCCCACCGGGAAGCCGAGGCCGACCGTGGCGTCCGCGCGCCCGCCCGCCGACTCGTAGAGCCGCACCACCACGTCCCCGCTGCGGTCGTCGGCGAGCTTCACCGACTCCACGGTCACGGCAGGATGGTCCGTGGCGACCAGCGGTGCCAGCGCGGGGGCGTCCGCCGTGCGCAGCGGCAGATTGAGCGCGAGCCCCTCCCGTACGGCGTCGGTCACATCGGCGCCCGGGTGGAGCGCGTAGCTGAACCGGTGGGTGCCCAGGTCCGCCTCCGGGTCCGGGCTGTGCGGGGCGCGCAGCAGCGTCAGCCGTACGGTCGTGCCCAGCCCGTCCCGGTGCTCGGCCCGCGTCACATCGTGGCCGTACGTCGAGTCGTTGAGCACCGCGACCCCGTACCCCGGCTCGGCCACCCGCAGCCAGCGGTGCGCGCAGATCTCGAAACGGGCCGCTTCCCAGCTGGTGTTGGTGTGGGTCGCGCGGTGCACATGGCCGAACTGGATCTCGGCCGTGGACCGTTCGGCGTGCACATCGAGCGGGAAGGCGGCCTTGAGCACCTTCTCGGACTCCTGCCAGTCGACCTCCGTGACGACATCGAGCCGCGGGCTCTCCGCGTCGAGCCGCAGCTCCTGGGCGATACGGGAGTCCCCGGAGGTCCGCACCACCCGCACAGCGGCCCGCAGTGGCCCCTCGGCGACCACCTCCACCGAGTCGGCGGTGGTCAGGTCGGTGCGGCTACGCCGGTAGTGCCGGTCGATGTCCCAGGCGTCCCACTGGTTGGGGTGGTCGGGGTGCAGCTGGAGCAGGTTGCCACGGCTCCCGGGCGCCAGGACCTCACGGTCCGCCGTCAGATCGCGTACCGAGGAGAGCAGCCCGTCCGCGTCCACCGTGACCCGCAGCAGGCCGTTGTCGAGCACGGTCGACGAGCCTTCCCCCGTCACCGTCACCGCTGCCGCCGGGGCGGCACCCCCGGCCGGCGCCGATCCGAGCGGCGGTACGTCGGCGAGGACGAGCCCGTCGTCCGTGGAGTCTCCGCCGCCCGCCGTGGGGACGACCTCGCGGCGGGCGTACGGAGAGGGATTGAGCACCGCTCTGGGAGCGTGGGTGTCACTCGACGGCCTGACGTCGGGCCCGAGTTCGAGCGCCGAGACCGCTCCGGCGATGATCGCCTCCAGCTCCTCCCGCACCCCCGCATAGGTCTCCCGCGCCTCCCGGTACACCCAGGCGATCGAGGAGCCCGGCAGGATGTCGTGGAACTGGAGGAGCAGTACGGTCTTCCAGATCCGGTCCAGCTCGTCGTACGGGTAGGCGTACGCAGCGGACCGCAGCGAGGCCACCGTGGCCCACAACTCGGCCTCTCGCAGCAGGTGTTCACTGCGCCGGTTGCCCTGCTTGGTCTTCGCCTGTGTGGTGTACGTGGCGCGGTGCAGCTCCAGATAGAGCTCGCCGGACCAGACGGGCGCCTGCCGCCCGTACTCCTCCTCGGCCGCCGCGAAGAACGCCGACGGCCTCTCGATCTCCACGCGCGGTGAGCCCTCCAGATCCCCGAGCCTGCGCGCCTTCTCCAGCATCTCGCGGGTGGGGCCGCCTCCGCCGTCGCCCCACCCGAACGGCACCAGGGAGCGCGTCGCGCGGCCTTTGTCCGCGAAGTTCCGCTCAGCGTGGGCGAGTTCGGAGCCGTGCAGCATGGAGTTGTAGGTGTCGACGGGCGGGAAGTGGGTGAAGACCCTGGTGCCGTCGATGCCCTCCCACCAGAAGGAGTGGTGCGGCATCCGGTTCGCCTGGTTCCAGGACAGCTTCTGGGTGAGGAACCACCGGATCCCGGCGAGCTTCGCGAGCTGCGGGAAGGCGGCCGTGTAGCCGAAGGAGTCCGGCAGCCAGATCTCCTCGGTGTCGACGCCCAGTTCGTCGGTGAAGAAGCGCCTGCCGTGCACGATCTGCCGGGCCAGCGCCTCACCGCCCGGCAGATTGGCGTCGGACTCGACCCACATGGAGCCGACCGGCGCCCAGTTGCCGTCCGCCACGGCCTTCTTGATGCGCTGCCAGATGTGCGGCTGGTGCTCCTTGACCCAGGCGTACTGCTGGGCCTGCGAACAGGCGAAGACCAGCTCCGGGTAGTCGGCGGCCAGCGCGGTCACATTGGCGAAGGTCCGCGACGCCTTCCGTACGGTCTCGCGCAGCGGCCACAGCCAGGCGGAGTCGATATGGGCGTGGCCGGTGGCCGAGATCCGGTGGGCGCCCGCATCGGCGGGCCTGGCCAGTGCGGGCGCGAGCGCCTGCCGCCCGGCCGCCGCCGTGCCCGGCACATCGTGCAGGTCCAGCGCGTCCAGCATGTCCTCCAAGGAGCGCAGGATCTCGTGGTGTCTGCTCCGGTCGGCCGGTAGCTCGCGCATCAGCTCGGAGAGCACCTCGATGTCGATGACCAGCTGCCAGACGTCCTCGTCCAGCACGGCGAGATCCGCGGACGCGAAGCGGTAGAGCGGTGTGTCGCCCGCGGTCAGTACGTCACCCAGCGGCGTCGGTTCGAAGCCGTGCCGCAGCACCGCCGGGTTGGCGGCGGCCTCCAGCAGCAGACGCACCTCCTCCCCGCCTGCCGCGGGCGACGCCACGGGCACATGGCGGTTGCGCGGGTGGATGCCCTTGACCGGCACGCCCGCGGCGTCGTGGATCATCCCCTCGGCCTGGAACCCCGGGCCGTCGCCGGTGAATCCCAAGTCGATCACGGCCTCCACCCGGCGGCCGGCCCACGCGTCCGGAACGACGCCCTCCAGCCGGAACCAGCTCGTCGACCAGGGCCGGCCCCACCGTGTCCCGGCCGTAAAGGGCTCGTACGTGCCGCGCAGGGCCTCCGCCACGGGCACCGGCTCACCGGGCACATGCCAGACGGACAGGGTGAGCCCCGCACGGGCCGTGTACTGCGCGGGGCGGATGAACTGGTGCAGGGCCCGCTCCAGGCGGCCCTCCACCAGCGATCGGTCGTCGTGCATCGCGGCTCCTACGGCGTCGGCTCGGCGTGACGTTCCCCGCTTGCCTTCCCCGGCGGAGCGCACGGCACCCGCCCGCGAGGCGTGAGCACCCGCCTGCCGGGCATGCATGGGCTGAGGCCGTTCGAGGGGGACAGGCCACTACGAGGTGCAGGCGGGGGATATGACGGGGCGTCACAGTGGCATGCGTACCGCACCGGACCAGTGCGGCCAGGGCACCGGCACACCGGAAGGGCGCCGGAGCGGGCGGCTGCGCCGCAGACTCGGCCGGGGGGACCTGCCCGCGGTGAAGGACGTACGGCATGGGCTCAGGGAGCTGCTGCGCAGATGCGGGAGCCAGAGCAGCGCCGATGTGGCGGAGCTGCTCACCAGCGAGCTGGTGACGAACGCGCTGATCCACACCGACCGGGGAGCGGTCGTCACGGCCGGTGTCGGCCCGGCCGGGCTCCGGGTGGAGGTGCGGGATTTCATGAGCGGCCGGCCGGAGCCGGCCCGCGCCGACGACGAGAGCACCCACGGCCGGGGGCTGGTCCTGGTGCAGGCCCTCGCGGATTCCTGGGGCGTACGGACCCATGAGGTGGGCAAATCGGTCTGGTTCCAACTCGAAGGCGGTCAGGTGTGAGATACACCTGACCGCCTTCGGGCCGGACACGCCAATCCAGGGCGGGTTCAGCCGAATTGCTGTTCGAGATCCTTCAGCTTCTGCTCCAGGGAGTCGAGACGGGGAAGGGTCTGGGTGTCGTCCTCGGCCGTGAGGTCGACCGTCACCGCGTCGGTTTCCTTCGCGGTGTCCCGTCCCTTCGTGGCCCGGTCGGATTCAGGACCCGTCACGGCCTGCAGGGAGGGCCTGGAGCGCAGCGGCAGCTGTCCCGGCTCGGGTATGGCAGGCTCCGACACGGCCTGCGCCGCGCCCACCGCCGGAGGCGCGCCCGCCACCTCCACCTGACGGCCGCCGCGGCCGCGCCCCAGCGCCCGGTGCTGTCGGCTGATGGCCTTGAGACGGGCCCGCTCCAGCTTGTCGTGCTCCCGCTTCCGGAGCCGGTTCTGCTCCTTCTGGCGCCGGTCGTCACGGACCTCGTCGACCGCCTCGTCCAGCGTCCGCACCCCTTCCAGGAGCATCAGCGACCAGGCGCCGAAGGTCTCCCGGGGAGCACGCAGCCACCGTACGATCCGGATCTGCGGCAGCGGACGGGGGACGAGACCCTGCTCGCGCAGCGCGGCCACCCGGGTCTGCTTCAGCGCGCGGTCGAACAGCACCGCGGCCGAGAGCGACATCCCCGCGAAGAACTGCGGGGCGCCCGCGTGGGCCAGACCGCGCGGCGCGTGTACCCAGTTGAACCAGGCCGCGGCCCCCGCGAACATCCACACCAGCAGCCGGGAGCCGAGCGCCGCGTCACCGTGGCTCGCCTCCCGTACCGCCAGTACGGAACAGAACATGGCGGCGCCGTCGAGGCCGAACGGGACCAGGTACTCCCAGCCGCCCGAGAGATTGAGGTTCTGCCGGCCGAAGCCGACCAGTCCGTGGAAGGAGAGCGCGGCGGCGACCGCCGCGCAGCAGAACAGCAGCAGATACGAGGCGGTTCCATAGACCGCCTCCTTGTGCCGTCTGCGTTCCTCGCTGCGCTCCCAGCTGTCGTCGGCCGATCCCTTGTCGGCGGCGCGCCTGCCGCGCACAAGCACCGCCACCGCGACCAGGACCCCCGCGATCATCACGCCACCGGGGAGCAGCCAGTCCAGAGATATGTCGGTCAGTCGCATGCGGTGTCCCTTGCATCGCGTCAGTGCCTTGCGGCCGCAATACTTGCTCAGATCCCGGGACCCTCAGAGCGTTTCGGGACAAGAGCACGCCAACGGAGTGCGGGGAGCACCGGATAGGGGCGATCTGATCGAACTGCCTTGCGTGCGAGCTGTGTTGAGTTCGAATTCAGTCAGCCGAAGGAGGGGTGTCGGCGCTGAGCCGGGCCACTCGGTCGGCGTCGCAGGTGCGCGGGCAGGTCACACAGGTGTCCCCGGGGCGCACGGTGTAGAAGAGACAGCAGCTCGCGCGGTCACGGGTCGGCAGCGGCCGGCCCTGCGGTCCTGTCAGCTCCCGGAAGCCGGCCGTGCCGACGTACGGGGCGGCCGTCCCCGGCAGCAGCAGCTCCAGCTCCGTGACTCCGCGCGGCTCATCGCCGAGCAGATGGGCGATGTACCAGAGGCCCTCGACGATCTCGTCGGTCGCCATTCCCCACAGCGCCCGCCGGCCACGGCGCATCCGCGGTCCGAAGCCGTCGAGCACCGGTTCCAGATGCTCGGCGACCGCCGCCCGTACCTCGGCGCGCAGCGCGTCCTCGTCCGCCACCACCCGCGCGCCGGGCGCTCCGGCGGCCGGGTCGTCGGGCAGACACGCGAAAGTGCCGGTCCGTACGGCCATCCGGCCCAGTGTCCGCTGGAAGGCGACATCGCCGACCGGGAACCTCGGCACCCTGCGGTGCAGGAACCACGGGACCGTGATCAGCAGACAGGCGGGCCAGGCGTAGCGGTGGAAGCCGAAGCCGGCGACGACGTCGGGCCTGGCCCGCTGCCCGTAGTCGCGCAGCACCTGGGCGCTGTCCCAGCCGAGGAAGGTATCGAGGGCGCCGCCGCCCGCCGCCAGCTCGGCGGCGGTCACCCAGCCGTCGCCGGACGGGAGGTGCCCGTCGGCCGACTCGGTGACGGACAGGCCGGGGAACACCGCCGACAGCTGCTCGTAGGCGGCGGTGACGGGGGAGCGCAGCAGGGTGGGGACGGTCATGCAGGGCCACCGAATCGCGGTCGTTTGCAGGTAAGCCTTACCTTATCCGATGCGATCGATGTTTGAACTGAGGGCCCGTCCGCCTATCGTGCTGAACAGGACGCAGGAGGAGGACCCAGGTGGAACAGGGCAGAGCACGCGACGCGGTACAGCCGCCCGTCTCCGCGTACCCGCCCGGACCTGCCCGGGTCCCCGGTCCCGCCCGCGGCCCCAGGCGCGGTGCGGCCGGGCAGCCGGCCCCCGGCGAGCACAGCCGCAGCGGGCCGGCGCCGTCCGCGGTACGGCCGGTGCCCGGCGGGCCGGCGCCGTCCGCGCCTCTCACGCTGTCTGTGCCTCCCACTCCGTCCGGGCCTCCCGCGCCGCCTGCGCCGTCCGGGGACCCCGGGCCGAGGCCGGTGCGCCGCCACTCGGTGCGCGGCCAGGTACTCGACGCGCTGCGCACCGCCCTGGTCGACGGTGAGCTGGTCCCCGGCGAGGTCTACTCGGGGCCGGTGCTCGGTGAGCGCTTCGGCGTCTCCGCGACCCCGGTACGCGAGGCCATGCAGCAGCTCGCGGTCGAGGGCGCCGTCGAGGTCGTGCCGAACCGGGGTTTCCGGGTCGCCGAGCGGAGCCCGCGGGAACTCACCGAGCTGGCCGAGGTACGGGCCCTGATCGAGGTCCCGGTGATGCTGCGGCTGGCGCACGCCGTCCCGGCGGGCCGCTGGGCCGAGCTGCGGCCGCTCGCCGATGCCACGGTCTCCGCCGCCGCGGTCGGCGACCGCGCCCGCTACGCCGAGTCGGACCGCGCCTTCCACGCGGCCGTGCTCGCGCTCTCGGGCAACCAGCAGCTGGTGGCGGTCGCCGACGACCTGCACCGCAAGGCCCAGTGGCCCCTGGTGAGCGCCCCCGTCACCCGGCGCGCCGACCTGCTCGCGGACGCGTCGGAGCACACCGCCCTGCTGGACGCCCTGATCGCCCGCGACCTCGCCGTGGTCCAGTCGCTGGTACGGGAGCACTTCACCGGGGCGCCCGGCTGACCGGCGCGCCCTGTCGCGACGCCCCCGCACCGTCCGGGCTCACACCGCGGCGGCCGGCGGGGTGAGCTGGGCGGCCAGCCAGGTCGGTACGCCGCCGAGCAGCCGGAAGAGCCGGGACGCCTCGGCTCGCAGCCGGGCCGCCTCCGGTTCGGGCTCCGCGTCGGCGAGCGCCGCGAGTGCCGGGGCCGTGCCGACGAGATAGCCCAGCTCCTCCCTTATCCGCAGGGACTCCGCAAAGCCGTGCCTGGCCTCGGCGAGTTCTCCCTCCCGCAGGGCGAGCGAGGCGAGATGGCGCCAGGTGAAGGAGAGCAGCAGCGTCTGGCCGTGCGCCGTGGCGCCCGCGTGGGCCCGGCGGTAGGCCGCGCGTGCCGACTGGGCCGAGTCGGCGAGGTCCTGGGCGATCAGCCCCCGGCGGAAGTCGAGGAGCGGGCGCCCCGGCGACCCCGGCGCGATCAGCGCGGCCGCCCTGCCCATCGCGGCCCGTGCCTCGTCGGCCCGGTCCCGTACGCCCAGGAGCGTCGAGGCGTAACCGAGTTGGCCGCGTTCACAGGCGGCGGCACCCCGTGCCTCGTCGCTGCGGGCGAGCGCCTCGGCCGTCCGCAGGGCGTCCTCCGCGTCCGTCCAGCCCTGCTCCGTGTAGAGACACCGCTCGATCAGCAGCGCGGCCCGGTGCAGGGCCGCTTCGGCGTCGTGCTTCGCGTGCGGTTCGAGCAGGGCGGCCGCGTCCGCCCAGCAGCCGCGCGAGCGCAGCCGCCATACCGCGGTCTGGAGTGGAGGATCGTCATCAGCTGTCGTTCCGTAACCAGACATGGCGGTATAGGCCACATCGCCCTCCCCGAGCGCGCCATCGAGCTGTTGAGTCTGCGCGCATCTCAGCACGGATTGGCACGCCGGGCCAAGAGGTTGGGTGAATCAATTCACAATCTTGCGGCTCCGCGCGGACCCCCGGCGGTACCCCGCAGGTCAGCTCATCCGCAGGGCCAGGAAGAAATCGAGCTTGTCCTCAAGACGCGACAGATCACGTCCCGTCAACTGCTCGATCCGGCCGACGCGGTAGCGCAGCGTGTTGACGTGCAGGTGCAGCCGGGTCGCGCACCGGGTCCACGAGCCGTCGCAGTCCAGGAACGCCTCCAGGGTCGGGATCAGCTCCGCCCGGTGCCGCCTGTCGTAGTCCCGCAGCGGGTCGAGCAGCCTGGCGGTGAACGCCCGGCGCACATCGTCGGGGACGAACGGCAGCAGCAGGACGTGCGAGGCCAGCTCGTGGTGGCCCGCCGCACAGACCCGGCCCGGCCGGGCCGCGGCCACCCGCCGTGCGTGCCTGGCCTCCTCCAGGGCGCCGCGCAGCCCCTCGGCCGAGTGCACCGATGCGGAGACCCCGAGCGTCAGCCGCCCGTCGTCGGCGAGCCCCGCCGTGAGCGGTTCGCGTACGGAGGTGAGCAGCTCGTCCGCGTGCAGCCCGGCGTCCGAGCCCTGGTCCGCGTCGCCGTCGCCGGCCCCCTGGGCGAGCGGCGGAAGCGGGACGAGCGCGATGGCCTCGTCACCCGTGTGGGCCACCGCGATCCGGTCGGACGAACCAGGACCCGATCCGCCCGGCAGCGCCTGCTCGACCAGGATCTCCTCAAGGAGCGACTGGGCCACCGGGCCCGCGTCGATCGCCGCTCCTTCCTGCTGGTCCCAGTCGACCCGGGCGACGACCACCTGCCAGCGCGGAGCCGTCCCGATGCCCGGCATCAGCACCGGCGCCGCCACCCGCAGCCTGGCCGCGATCTCGGCGGGCGGCGCACCCGTCTGGACCAGTTCGAGTACTTCCTGGGCGAGCCTGCGCCGTACGGTCCTGGCCGCGTCCCGGCGGTCGCGTTCGACGGCGATCAGCTGGGTCACACCCTGGAGCAGATCGAGCCGGGCGGCGGGCCAGTCGCCCGCGTCCGCCTCGACCGCGAGCAGCCAGTCGGAGAGCACCGTCTCGCGCACATCGCGCAGGCCGGAGGCCGCGCCGCGCCCGCCGCCGCGTACCGGGAAGAGCGAGTACGAGGTGGAGCCCACCATGACCCGGTGCGGAGCGCGGCGCCCGGTCCTGGTCGCGGCGAGGTGCCCGGCGGCCAGCACGGCGCCGGTCCCCTCCGGCAGCGGGGCGCCCGCCCCGGCGATCTGCCGGCCGGTGGGCGAGAGCACCCAGGCGTGCAGGTCCAGGTCGGTGGTCAGCAGGTCGAGCACCACGTCCGGGCCGCCGCCCGCCGGGCCCGACGTCATCAGCCTGCGGTGCCGGTCCACGACCGCCGCGAGGTCCCCGGCCCGCTCACCCGAGACCTGCCGCACCACGTACTCGGTGACGACCGCGAAGGCGACCGACTCCTCCACCGCGAAGATCGGCAGCCGGTGGCGCACACACGCCTCCACCAGGTCACGGGGGATGTCGCCCAGCTCCGCCTCGCCCGCCGCCAGCCCCGCGACCCCGGCGCCCGCCAGGATCCGTACGAACGGCTCGGAGTCCTCTGCCGAGCGCCGCCAGGCGAGCCCCGTCAGGACCAGTTCACCACCGGTGAGATACCGGCTCGGATCACGCAGATCCGTCGTCATCACACCACGGACCGTGCGGTCCAGCTCGTCCTCACCGCCGAGCAGCCGCAGGCCCAGCGCGTCCGTGTCCAGCAGTGCGCGCAGCCGCATCTCGTCGCCGCCGATCCGTGTCGTACGCCGTCCCGGTGCAGCCGGTCGGCGGAACTTGTCGTTTCCAGAGGAAAGCCAAGAGGTAACTGAACCCCGTCTTTCGTTCGAACATACAAGACGACCAAGGACACCAGCCAACTCCTTCATGGTTTCGGTGACTGCACCCCGCCCCGCCCGGCTTGTGTACTTGTGCCGTCAAGCGTGAACAGCAGATGAACGTCCAGTCGAGGGCCGGCCGTCCCGGGCCCCAGCGAACAACCCGAATGAGAAGAAGAGAGCCGCTTCATGGACTTCCTTCGCCCCGCCAGCTGGGAGGAGGCGCTCGCCGCCAAGGCCGAGCACCCCACGGCTGTGCCGATCGCCGGTGGTACCGACATCATGGTGGAGATCAACTTCGACCACCGCCGGCCCGAGTACCTCCTGGATCTGAACCGCATCGGCCTCCTCGGCGAGTGGCATGTCGGCGAGGAGACCGTCCAGCTGGGCGCGTCCGTTCCGTACGCCAGCATCATGGAGAACCTGCGCACGGAACTGCCCGGTCTCGCGCTCGCTTCGCACACCGTCGCCTCCCCGCAGATCCGCAACCGCGGCGGTGTCGGCGGCAACCTCGGCACCGCGTCGCCCGCCGGTGACGCCCACCCGGCGCTGCTCGCCGCCGGCTGCCAGGTCGAGGCCGAGTCGGTGCGCGGCTCCCGGCTGATCCCCATCGACGACTTCTACACCGGGGTGAAGCGCAACGCGCTCGCCCCCGACGAGCTCATCAAGTCGGTCCACTTCAAGAAGGCCGACGGCCCGCAGCAGTACTCCAAGGTCGGCACCCGCAACGCGATGGTCATCGCGGTGTGCGCCTTCGGTATCGCCCTGCACCCCGAGACCCGCACGGTCCGCACCGGCATCGGCTCGGCGGCCCCGACCCCGATCCGGGCGAAGGCGGCCGAGGACTTCCTGAACGCGGCGCTCGACGAGGGCGGCTTCTGGGAGAGCGGAAAGATCATCACCCCCTCGATCGCCAAGCAGTTCGCCGGGCTGGTCTCCGGAGCGGCGAACCCGATCGACGATGTCCGCGGCACGGCGAGCTACCGCCGTCACGCCATCGGCATCATGGCCCGCCGCACGCTCGGCTGGACCTGGGAGTCGTACCGCGGCAACGGCCGCAGCACAGAGGGAGTCGCATAATGCGCGTGAACTTCACGGTCAACGGCCGTCCGCAGGAGGCCGACGACGTCTGGGAGGGCGAGAGCCTGCTCTACGTGCTCCGCGAGCGCATGGGCCTGCCCGGTTCCAAGAACGCCTGTGAACAGGGCGAATGCGGTTCCTGCACGGTGCGGCTCGACGGTGTCCCGGTCTGCTCCTGCCTGGTCGCCGCCGGTCAGGCCGAGGGCCGCGAGATCGTCACGGTCGAGGGCCTGGCGGACTACGCCAAGCACCGCGACGGCGCCCACCCGGGCACCGGATGCTCCTCATCCGGCTGCGGCACCAGCCTGGACACCGCCAAGCGCTGGCAGTCCAGGCCCACCGACGGCCGCACCGGTGAGGCCGGTGAACTCTCCCCGATCCAGCAGGCGTTCATCGACGCCGGCGCCGTGCAGTGCGGTTTCTGCACCCCGGGTCTGCTGGTCGCCGCCGACGAACTCCTGGAGCAGAACGCCTCGCCGTCCGACGCGGACATCCGTGAGGCGCTCTCCGGCAACCTCTGCCGCTGCACCGGTTACGAGAAGATCCTCGACGCGGTCCGCCTCGCGGCCGCTCGCCAGGAAGAGACGGTCTGATCATGGGCGTCACTGGTTCCCCCACCAGCATCGAGCAGGGTTCCAAGACCAAGGGCGGTATCGGCGAGTCCACGCTCCGGCCCGACGGCACCCTCAAGGTCACCGGAGAGTTCGCGTACTCGTCCGACATGTGGCACGAGGACATGCTCTGGGGCTTCACTCTCCGCTCCACCACCGCACACGCCGAGATCAGGTCGATCGACGTCTCCGAGGCGCTCGCGACCTCCGGTGTGTACTCCGTGCTCACCTACGACGACCTGCCCACCGAGATGAAGAACTACGGCCTGGAGATCCAGGACACGCCGGTTCTCGCCCATGGGAAGGTCCGCCACCACGGCGAGCCGGTGGCGCTCGTCGCGGCCGACCACCCGGAGACCGCACGCCGGGCCGCGGCCAAGATCAGGATCGAGTACGCCGAGCTGCCCGTCATCACCGACGAGGCATCGGCGCTCGCACCGGACGCGCTGCTCGTCCACGAGGGCCGCGACGACCACCACATCGGCCACGTCCCGCACCCGAACATCGTGCACCGCCAGCCGATCATCCGCGGCGAGGCCGACGAGGCCGCGAAGCGCGCCGACGTCATCGTCACGGGCGACTACGTCTTCGGCATGCAGGACCAGGCGTTCCTCGGCCCGGAGTCCGGCCTCGCGGTGCCCGCCGAGGACGGCGGTGTCGATCTGTACGTCGCCACCCAGTGGCTGCACTCCGACCTCCGGCAGATCGCCCCTGTGCTCGGCCTGCCCGAGGAGAAGGTCCGGATGACGCTCTCCGGCGTCGGCGGCGCCTTCGGCGGCCGCGAGGACCTGTCGATGCAGATCCACGCCTGCCTGCTGGCCCTCCGCACCGGCAAGCCGGTCAAGATCGTCTACAACCGGTTCGAGTCCTTCTTCGGCCATGTCCACCGCCACCCGGCGAAGCTCCACTACGAGCACGGCGCCACCAGGGACGGCAAGCTCACCCATATGAAGTGCCGGATCGTGCTGGACGGCGGCGCCTACGCGTCCGCGTCCCCGGCCGTCGTCGGCAACGCCTCCTCGCTCTCCGTCGGCCCGTACGTCATCGAGGACGTCGACATCGAGGCCATCGCGCTCTACACCAACAACCCGCCCTGCGGCGCCATGCGCGGCTTCGGCGCGGTCCAGGCGTGCTTCGCGTACGAGGCGCAGATGGACAAGCTCGCGGCGGCGCTGGACATGGACCCGGTGGAGTTCCGCCAGCTCAACGCCATGGAGCAGGGCACCAAGCTGCCGACAGGGCAGGTCTGCGACTCGCCGGCGCCCGTCGCCGAACTGCTGCGCCTGGTCAAGGCGCGTCCGCTGCCGCCCGAGCAGCAGTGGCTCGCGGCAGGCGAGGAGGCGGACGTCCGCGCCCTGCCCGGCGGGCTCTCCAACACCACGCACGGCGAGGGCGTCGTACGCGGTGTCGGCTACGCGGTCGGTCTCAAGAACGTGGGCTTCTCCGAGGGCTTCGACGACTACTCCACCGCCCGGGTGCGGATGGAGGTCATCAACGGGGAGCCGGTGGCGACCGTGCACACCGCGATGGCCGAGGTCGGCCAGGGCGGTGTCACCGTCCACGCGCAGATCGTCCGGACCGAACTCGGTGTCAGCCAGGTGACCATCCACCCGGCCGACACCCAGGTCGGCTCGGCCGGTTCGACGTCCGCGTCCCGGCAGACGTACATGACCGGCGGCGCGGTGAAGAACGCGGCGGAGGCGGTACGCGAGAAGGTCCTGGAGATCGGCCGGGCCAAGCTCGGCACCTACCACCCGGCGTGGGCCACGGCCGAACTCCTCCTGGAGGGCGGCAAGGTCGTCACCGACGGCGGCGAGGTCCTGGCCGACCTGGTCGACGTCCTGGAGGACGAGGCGGTGGACCTGGAGCTGGAGTGGCGCCACCGTCCCACCGTCGCCTTCGACCTGGTGACGGGCCAGGGTGACGGCCACGTCCAGTACTCGTTCGCCGCGCACCGCGCGGTGGTCGAGGTGGACACCGAGCTGGGCCTGGTCAAGGTCATCGAGCTCGCGGTGGCCCAGGACGTCGGCAAGGCGCTCAACCCGCTCTCCGTCGTCGGTCAGATCCAGGGCGGTACGACGCAGGGCCTGGGCGTCGCGGTGATGGAGGAGATCATCGTCGACCCGAAGACCGCGAAGGTGCGCAACCCCTCCTTCACGGACTACCTCATCCCGACGATCCTCGACACACCGACGATCCCGGTCGACGTACTCGAACTGGCCGACGAGCACGCGCCGTACGGACTGCGCGGTATCGGCGAGGCGCCGACCCTGTCGTCGACTCCGGCCGTCCTCGCGGCGATCCGCAACGCGACCGGGCTCGAACTGAACCGGACGCCGGTCAGGCCGGAGCACCTCACCGCCACCTGACCGCCCCAGCTCTCCGGGCGGCGTGTGCCTCCTAGGAACGTCACACTTCCCAGCGCACGCCGCCCGGAGCCCTCAGTGCCGCTCCGCTCGCGGTCCATGTCCCACAGACCCCACAGACCCCACAGACCCCACAGTGCAGTACCCAGTTCGCCTCGGGCCGTCCCCCGGGTCGTGCAGCCCACGCACCATCCCAAATCCCGCATCTTCAATCTTCAGGCGGGTGCCCCTTTGAACCTTGGGAGTAGGCACCATGACCCAGCAGTCCCTTGAGCCGGAGACCGTTCCGGAAGACGCCGGCGACGGCACGCGCCAGCCGGCCGGAAGGTCCTGGCTAGACCGGTACTTCCACATAACGAAGAGAGGGTCGACAGTCGCGACGGAGGTGCGCGGCGGCATCACCACCTTCATGGCGATGGCGTACATCATCCTCCTCAACCCGGTGATCCTGTCCGGGGCCGATGTCACCGGCCACCACCTCAACGGCGGCCAGATCACCACCGCCACCGCGCTGGCGGCGGCCGTCACCACCCTGGTGATGGGCTTCATCGGCAATGTCCCGCTGGCCCTCGCGGCGGGACTCGGCGTGTCCGCAGTGATGGCGTACCAGGTCGCCCCGGAGATGACCTGGGGCAACGCGTTCGCGATGTGCATCATCTACGGCGCCATCATCGTGCTCCTGGTCGTCACCGGGCTGCGCGAACTGATCATGAACGCCATCCCCCTGGCGCTGAAGCACGCCATCACCATGGGGATCGGCCTCTTCGTCTGTCTGATCGGCCTGGTGCAGGCCGGCTTCGTCACCGGGATGAAGGGACCGGGCGGCATCGCCGGAGCCAAGCCGCTCCAGCTGGGCACCAGCGACATGCTCACCGGCTGGCCGGTGGTCTGCTTCGCCGTCACCCTCCTGCTGATCTTCGCCCTCCAGGTCCGCAAGGTCCCCGGCGCGATCCTGATCGGCATCGTCGGCGGCACCATCTTCGCGGCGATCGTCCACCAGGTCGCAGGTCTCAGCCAGAAGGACTGGGGACTCAACGCCCCCGCGCTGCACGGCTCGCCGGTCAGCGCACCCGACTTCGGTCTCTTCGGCAGTGTCTCGTTCAGCGGTATCGGCCATGTCGGCGGCATCACCGTCGGTGTCATCGTCTTCACCCTGGTGCTCGCCGGGTTCTTCGACGCCATCGGCACGATCATCGGCGTCGGCCAGCAGGCCAACCTCGTCGACCGGGACGGGAAGATGCCGGGGCTGAACAAGGCCCTGACCATCGACGGCGCCGGCGGCATCGTCGGCGGTCTCGCCGGGGCGTCCGGCCAGACGGTCTTCGTCGAGTCCACCGCGGGCGTCGGCGACGGCGCGCGCACCGGCCTCGCCAGTGTCGTCACCGGTCTCGGCTTCGCGCTCTGCCTGGTCTTCACCCCGCTCGCCCAGCTCATCCCCACCCAGGTCGCGTCCGCCGCGCTCGTCGTCATCGGCTCGATGATGCTGACCAACGCCAAGCACATCGACTGGAACGACCAGGCCACCTCCATCCCGGTGTTCCTGACCACCGTTCTGATGCCGTTCGCCTACTCGATCACCGTGGGCATCGCGGCCGGTGTCATCTCCCACGTCCTCATCAAGGCCGTCCAGGGCAGGTTCCGGGAGATCGGCTGGCTGATGTGGGTGCTCACCGCAGTGTTCCTCGCCTACTTCGCACTCCATCCCATTGAGAGCTGGCTGGGCGTCAGTTAAGCCCGAGCCCTTTCACATATCCGTGAGGAGACCGACATGCTGGACATCGCCGAAGAACTGAACCGGTGGGTCGAGCAGGGCCGCGAGTTCGCCGTCGCCACCGTGGTGGCGGTCGGCGGCAGCGCACCGCGCCGCCCGGGAGCCGCGCTCGCGGTGGACACCGAGGGCACCGCGATCGGCTCGGTCTCCGGCGGATGTGTGGAAGGGGCGGTCTACGAACTGTGCCAGGAGGCCCTGGAAACGGGCCGTACGGTCGTGGAACGCTTCGGATACAGCGACGAGGATGCCTTCGCCGTAGGTCTGACCTGCGGCGGAGTCATCGACATACTGGTCACCCCGCTGCGCGCCGACGCCCCGTCACGGCAGACATATACGGCGGCCCTGGCCGCGGCGGCCGATGCCACGTCGGCCGCCGTGGTCCGGGTCACCGACGGCCCCGGGGAACTGCTCGGCCGCGCGGTGCTGGTCCACACCGACGGATCGTACGAGGGGACGCTCGGCGGCCACCGCGAACTGGACCGTACCGCCGTCGCCGAAGGGCTCGCCCTGCTGGACGCGGGACGCACCGAGACCGTCACCATCGGCGAGGACGGCTCCCGCTGCGGACGCCCGCTGACGCTGCTGGTCGAGTCGAGCGTGCCGCCGCCCCGAATGATCGTCTTCGGCGCGATCGACTTCGCGTCGGCCCTGGTCACGGTCGGCAAACTGCTGGGCTACCGGGTCACCGTCTGCGACGCGCGCCCGGTCTTCGCGACCGCCACCCGCTTCCCGGACGCCGACGAGATCGTCGTCGACTGGCCGCACCGCTATCTGCAGTCCACCGACGTCGACAGCAGGACCGCGCTCTGCGTCCTCACCCACGACGCCAAGTTCGACGTGCCGCTGCTGAAACTGGCCCTCACCCTGCCGGTCGCCTATGTCGGCGCGATGGGCTCCCGGCGCACCCACCTCGACCGGAATGCCCGGCTCCGCGAGGTCGGCGTCACCGAGCTGGAACTGGCCCGCCTCCGCTCGCCCATCGGCCTCGACCTGGGCGCCAGGACCCCCGAGGAGACCGCCCTCTCGATCGGTGCGGAGATCATCGCCCATCGGCGCGGCGGCACCGGAGTCCCGCTCACCGGCGCCCACACCCCCATCCACCACGACAGTTCGACGGGCCCGGCCGGCCGGATAGGCTCCGTCGCCTGAGCACCCGGGCAGTGCGTGCACGGGGGACACGCACTGCCCGGCTTCACCCGATCGGGGTAATTAGGTGTCCTGAGGGGGTACGGGGTGGAACGTGCGGGCATCGAAACACGTCTTCGGGGCCGACCGGCAAGAACCCCGAGAGGCAGTGGTGTACATGGCCGTCGACGCATCGAGTGTCACCGTCCCCCGACAGCCGGGCGACGGAGACCGGACGTCGAGAGGCCCCGGGCGCGACGGACCCCTCAGGGAAGTGGCCAGATCCTGGGCGCTCGTCCTCTCCCTGGTGCCGCTCGGCCTGCTGGCCGTGGCAGCCTGGTACGGGCAGTACGTACGCCCCAGCGCCGACGAGTGGTGCTTCCTGCCGTACGTACGTGACCACGGCATCTCCGGGCTCACCGGAAAGTTCTACTTCCACGACAACGGCCGGATCGCCAACGGCTGGCTCGTCGGCCTCTACGCCGAGCCGGGGGTGCCGGGCCACCAGTGGTTCGGTCTGGTCAGCGGTGTGCTGATGGTGGGGCTGCTCTGGGGGGTGACCGCGCTGGCCGTCCGGGCCGGCCGGCTCACCGTGCCGCGCGGCGTGCCGCTCCTGGTGGCATCCGTCACCGCTGTGGTCTTCCTGTTCGCCACCCCGAACACGTACAAGACGTTCTTCTGGCCAGCGGCCTCCGTCTCGCACACCGTGGCGCCCGTGCTCGCCCTCGCCGCGGTGATCCCGGCGCTGCTCGCCCGCTCCGTGCGCGGCCGTATCGCCGCCCTCGTCGTCGCCGTGTTCGCGGGCACATTCCTCGGGACGCTCTCCGAGGAGACCTCGGTGGTGCTCCTGGTGGTACTCGCGGGTGTCGTGCTCCTCGCCGGGCAGGTCTTCACCGAGGCCGTACGGACCTTCGTACGCCGCTGGTCGCTCGCCATGATGGCCGGGGTCGCCATCGGTGTGCTGCTCCTGGTGACGTCACCGGGCTCGCGCCACCGCCGGGAGAAGTTCGGCGCCGGGACCTCGATGCTGGCGCCCTCCTCGCTCTCCGCCTCGCTGCACCAGTACGCCCACATCCTCTGGACGGTCCTGTCGACCTGGCAGTACCTGGGCGCGGTGGCGGCCGGGCTCGTGCTCGGTCTCGTGGCACGCCGGGGGAGGTCCGGGGCCCTGCTGCCGTGCCGCCCGTTCCTCCTGGCGGGCGCGGCCGTGGCTGCCTTCCTGGTCTCCGGCTACCTGTGCGCCGTCATCACCTACCCGGTGTTCGGGAAGCACCTCGTGACCACCCAGCGCACCTGGAACGACTATCTGCTGCTGTACGTCCTGCTGCTCGTCGGCATCGGTGCGCTGCTGGGGCGCGCGGTACGGCTGCGTCCGCCCGGGGCGCTGGCCGTGACGGCCGCCGCCGGCGTGGTCTGCGCCGGGGTCTGCGTCTCACTGGCCGTACCGCTGCACACCCTCGGTCACCAGATGCACGTCAGGGCCGAGAAGTGGGACCGGCAGGACCAGTGGCTGCGGCAGCAGTCGGCGGAGGGCGCGAAGGTGCTGCCGTACAAGCCGCTCCATGTGGCCAGGATGCTGGAGCCCTTCAGCAAGAAGCCGCATGGCTGGCCCGCCAGTTGCGTCGCCGACTACTACCACGTCGACCGCGTCACCCACGCGAAGCGGCTGCCCTGACCGGGTCTTCTCCTGGCCCGGACGCCGCGCCCGAGTCGATGGCCCAGCGGGCCAGCAGGAACGAGACGGGAGTGACGAGGACACCGGCCACGACAGCGGCGATGTCCTCGTTCATCCCGAGCATGCTCACCGCCAGATAGAGCAGGATCCCGCTGCCCACGACATTGACCAGACCGGAGAGCGGGTAGCGCGCGAACGCGCGCCAGGTGGGGCGGGTGCGGCAGGTGATGTACGAGTTGAGCAGGAACGACACGGTGATGCCCACGGCCCAGCCCAGTACATGGGCCGCCAGATACGGCAGCCAGTGGTTGAGCGTGGCGAACACCGCGTAATAGACAGCGGTGTTGGCGACCCCGATGGCCGCGAACGTGACGAACTGGCCCAGTGTGCGCCTCTTCGCGGGCGCGGTGGGCCCGTCCTGCCGAGCCGTCGGCCGGGACCCGGCCTGCTCCCCCGGCGGCGGGGGAGTGGGCGGCACGGAGGACGGGCGCGTGACGTCGGGGGTCATGAGGCCGGCCGCGCCTGGCCCGCGCTCTCCAGCGGGGGGCGCGGCGAGAAGTCCCTGGCACGGTCGTTGGTCTCGCTGACCACGTAGTGCGGCCTGCGCTTCGACTCGTGGTAGATCCGCCCGACGTACTCACCGATGACCCCGAGAGTGGCCAGCTGGATTCCGCTCAGTGCGACGATCGCGGTGATCAGCGTCGTGTATCCGGGGGTGTCGACCCCGTCGAGCACCACGTTCCCGATGATGTACGCCGCGTAGACCAGCGCCGAGAGGAAGAGGCAGAGGCCCGCGTGGATGGCGAGCCTGAGCGGCTTGCTGTTGAACGAGAGCAGCCCGTCGATGCCGTAGTTGAGCAGATGACGGCCGCCCCACTTCGACTCGCCGGCCGCCCTCTCGACGTTCTGGTAGGTGAAGCTGACGGTGTCGAAACCGATCCAGGAGAAGATGCCCTTGGAGAAGCGGTTGCTCTCCGGGAGCGCGAGGACACTGTCGACCGCGCGGCGGGAGAGCAGCCTGAAGTCGCCCGCGCCGTCGATGACTTCGACATCCATGCAGCGCCGGACGAGCCGGTAGTACATCCGGCTGAGCGCGGTCCGCAGGGCGCCTTCGCCGGTGCGGTCGCGCTGGGCGACGACCTGGTCGTAGCCGTGCCGGTGCAGGTCGAGCATGCGCGGCAGGAGCGTGGGCGGATGCTGGAGGTCGGCGTCCATCAGGACCGCCGCGTCACCCGCGGCCATCCGCAGCCCGGCGAGCATCGCCGACTCCTTGCCGAAGTTGCGGCTGAAGGAGGTGAAGCGCACTCGTGAGTCGTCGGCCGCGAGCCGGCGGAGTTCGCTCAGGGTCCGGTCACCGCTGCCGTCGTCGACGTAGCAGATCTCGAATGTCTCCCCGGTCGGTTCGAGCGCGGTGACCAGGGCGGTATGAAAATCACCGATCACCTCCGCTTCGTTGTAGCACGGTACGACAACCGAAAGGTGGACCATCGTCATTCACTCCGTGTCTGTCGTGCGAACGGCGATTTCCCTCCGGAAATCGCTACCCATGAAGAACGGAGGTGAGGGCGGCGGGGTTGCCTGTCGTGACCAAACCGATTCAGACTTTGCGTCACCGGGCGATCACCATCGAAAAGGATGCGAACGGTGGCGAGTCGGACCGGCGGCGGGGGCCGGGCCCGGTGTATGGCTCAGCCCTGCGGGACCTTCCCGGACCTGCGCGGGTGGGTGAGTGCGGCCTCCCAGTACTGCTTGGGGTCGGCCTGCTGAAGGGCCTCCTCGGCGAGTTTCCGCGCCTCCGCGAGAACATCGCCCTGCTCCTGGACGAGCTGGTCGTATATCGGCGAACCTGGGGTGGAGGAGTAGCTCACTGTCGTACGTTCCTTAGATCTCGGGTTCCCGTCCAGCCGCTGATGCCCGGAAAGTGCCGGACCATGCACGTCCGGCCGCTCCGCGCCCGCCGGAGCCGTGGTGCGGACCCGCCCGACCAGCCAGGAGTCTTGAGTTGAACACCTCATCCGTCTCCCCGCACCGGATGGATCCGGCCGGCGGCTGCCCGCACGCGGCCAACGCGCGGCTCCTGGCGGGCGGCGCCGTGGTCCCGGTCGTGCTCCCCGGCGAGGTCGCCGGGGCGGCGGTCCTCGGCCACGCGGCGCTCCGGGAGTTCCTCGCGCACCCCGATGTCGCCAAGGGGCCGCAGCACTTCACGGCGCTCCGGGAGGGGCTGATCGAGGAGGGCTGGCCGCTGCGGACCTTCGCCACCGTGCGGTCCATGACCACGGCCGACGGCGCCGACCACCGGAGGCTGCGTTCCCTGGTGAACCGGGCGTTCACCGGGCGCCGGGTGGAGTCGCTGCGGCCGCGGACCGAGACGCTGGCCGCCGGGCTGCTCGACGGACTGGCCGCCGCGGCGGACGGCGACGGCACGGCCGATCTGTACCGGTCGTACGCGCTTCCGCTGCCGATGGGGGTGATCTGCGAACTCCTCGGGGTGGACCCGGAGCACCGGGAGCGGCTGCACCACCTCTCCGAGCTGGTGGTCTCCACCGCCATCGGTCCGGCGGACGTGGTGGCGGCCAACCAGGAGATGGCGGCCGTGCTGGCCGCGGTCGTGGCGGCCCGGCGCGAGCGGCCCGGCGACGACCTCACCAGTGCGCTGATCGCCGCCCGTGAGGAGGACGGCGACCGGCTGAGCGAGGCGGAACTGACCGGCACCCTGCTTCTGATGATCGTCGCGGGACACGAGACGACCATGAACCTCGTCATCAACGCGGTCCGGGCACTCTGCGCCCACCGGGACCAGCTCGCTCTCGTTCTCGCGGGCCGCGCCACCTGGCTGGACGTCGTCGAGGAGACGCTGCGCTGGGACAGCCCGGTGAGCTTCTTCCCCTTCCGCTACCCGGTCCGCGATCTGACCCTGGCGGGCACCGTCGTGGAGCGCGGCACCCCGGTGCTCGCCGGGTACGCGGCGGCGGGCCGTGACCCGGCCGTCCACGGGCCGGACGCCGACCGGTTCGACATCACCCGGGACGCCCGCCATCTCTCCCTCGGGCACGGACCGCACTTCTGCCTGGGCGCCCCGCTGGCCAGGCTGGAGGCCACCATCGCCCTGGAACAGCTCTTCACCCGTTTCCCCGGACTGGAACAGGCCGTGCCCGACCGGGAGTTGCCCCGCCCCGCCAGCTTCGTGGGGAACGGCGTGCGTGAGCTTCCCGTACGGCTCGGACCCGACCGGGGCGCACCGGGCCGCTGATCCGGGGCGGCCGCCGAAACCGGCCGGTCACTCCACGAGGCTGCCCAGCCGCCCTTCGAGCAGCACTAGCAGTTCGCTCAGCGCGTCGGACAGACCGGCGCGGTCCCGGGCGTCGATCCCGTCGAGCAGCGCGGCCTCGTACCGCAGCTGGACGGGGAGCAGCCGGTCCAGGAGCGTGCGGCCCTCATCCGTGAGGGAGAGGTGCGAGACACGGCGGTCGCGGTCGTCGGGCCGCCGGGCGATGAGCCCGCGCTCCTCCAGCTGCCGTACGCGCTTGGTCACCGCGGCCCCCGACGCGAAGGTCTCACGGGCGATGCGGCCCGGTGTGAGCTCACGGTCCATCCTGCGCAGGGTGCCGAGTACGTCGAACTCCGGGCGGGTGAGCCCCTCCCGCCCGAGCGGTGCGTCGGCAGCCTGCTGCAGCAGCGCGGAGCAGCGGTTGAGCCGTCCGATCACCGCCATCGGGCCGGTGTCGAGTCCGGGCAGCACCTGCTCCCACTGCCGGATCACCCCCGCGACGATGTCCTCGGCCATGTGCGCCCTCCTTGCTCTCGGTCCGGGTCGATTCTGCCCCTTCGGCGGACCGCTCTCCTAAGCGGCCGGGACCGGCGGCGCGGTGTGGCGTACCAGCAGGGACAGGGTGCGGTGGCCGGCCTGCTCGGCGGAGGCCACCGGACCGGCGGGCAGGGCGCGCTGCCACCACTCACCGGCGGCGACGTCGACGGCCTCGCTCAGTTCCACCAGCGCCAGGGCCAGCCGGTCCCTGGCCCACCCGGTGGTGTGGTCCGGGGCGGATCGCAGCTCGACCAGGCGCCGTGCGGCCGCCTCGGCCGCCGTGACCCGGGCCAGGGCCGTGTCGATACGGTCGGTGGCCCGGCGGTTGGTGATCAGCAGGCAGCAGAGCAGTCCGAGCGCCGCGCCCATCAGGGTGTCAAGGGCACGGTCCGTGATCAGGGTGCGCGCGGGCAGGGCGCTGCCGAACTCGGTCAGCAGCAGCGCCATCGGGGTGACGCACACCGACCCCAGCCAGTAGTTGCGGGTGATGAGGGCCTCCGCGCCGATCTGGAAGGCCAGCGCCAGCAGCACCATCGTGAGCGGGCCGGTGTGGATCAGCGGAAGAAGCGCGAAGAAGACGGCGAGGCCGAGCACATTGCCGATGAGGCGCTGTACGGCCCGCTGCCAGGAGAGCGTGGTGTTGGCCTGGAAGAGCGAGGCCGCGGTGACCACGGCCCAGTACGGATGCCCCACCCCGGCGGCGAGCGAGGCCCACCCGGCCAGCGCGCACCCGGCCGCCACTCGTGCGCCCACCGGCAGCAGCGGTGACCCCGGGCGCAGCCGTGCCAGCACCGTCCGCACCCCGCGGACGCGTTCGGGCGGCGGGAGCCTCAGCCGGAGGGCGAGTGTCCGGTGTTCCGCGGGGGTGAGCCCGACGGCGGGGAGAGGCTGTCCGCGCCGCAGGGCGCGCGCCAGCTCGGCGCACCGTTGTGCCTCCCGGCCGGGGTCATGGCTGCCGGAGGGCAGGCCAGCAGCCCGGTCCTGGGCCTGTTCCAAGGGTGAAGCGGGGTCCGCCGCCGGGGCCGCCAGGGCGGCCTCCGCGTGGACGAGCAGCCGTTCGAGCCCGGCCCGCTCCTCGCCCCCCGGCGAGGTGTGGAAGAGGGTGTGCCAGGCCGCGTGGACGGCGGCCGCGGTGGTCCGCCGCACGGGGAGGTCGGCGCGCCGCCCGGTGTGCCACAGCGCGGCGGCCGCCTCCAGGGCCCGCGCGACGGCGATCCGCTCAGGACCGTGCGGCCGCAGCAGCGCGGGAGCCATCCCGACCACCCAGGCCACCGCGCCGCCGCCGAGGGCGAGTGCCAGATGCGCGGGCAGTTGTCCCAGGTGCTGGGGTGCGAAGAAGGCGGATGCGGCGATGAACGTGAGGATCAGATTGCCGGGAGGTCCGATCCGGGTCGCGTCACAGGCCGTCCTGTGGAGCGCCGCCAGCAGCGAAGCGAGCAGCACCAGCAGCGCGGGTGAGGTGACCAGCGACGCGCAGAGCAGTGCGACGGCGAGACCCGCGACCATGCCGAGCACCACCCACAGGAGAGTGCGGGCGCGTGCGGCGTACGGCAGGCCGTGCGCGTACAGGGCGCACATCGCACCGGCCGATGTGTAGAGGACGAGGTCCATCCGGCCCAGCAGGAGGAGCGTCACATCGGGTACGGCGAGCGCCACCGCGGCGCTGAAGGCGGGTTTGTGCCAGATGTCGGCGGGGCGCCTCAGCTGGAGGGTCGTCCTGACGGGGAGCGGGCGGACCCGCGGGGGGTGTGCCCGCTCCTGTCCTGTCCTGGCGTGCTTCGGCATAGAAAAAGCTTAGCAGGTGTTTTACTAGTAAAAAATATCCGCTCGCTCCGGAACCGGCAGCGGGGCCCGGCCGGACTGCCCGGCCCCGCACCTTGCGCCGCTACGGCAGGTTGTTGATCGTGAAGGTCGACGTGGTGTTCCTGATGTCCTGGGCGTTGCCGCTCAGCTTGAGGTGGTGGAAGGTGACCTCGCCGACCGCCGGACCCTGACCCGGCTCCGGCATCTCGTTGGCCCAGACGCCGAAGCCCGACTTGGCGTCATAGGCGTCACCGCTCTTCTTCGCACCCGTGATGGTGACGTCGGTCAGGATCGTGTCCTTGACCGGGAACTGCGGCTGCCCTCCCACGTAGTTGGTCTGGAACATGATCCCGCTGTACGTCGGGTCGACGATGTCCACATCGTTGATCCGGATGCCCTGGAACACCTTGGAGGCGGAGAACAGCCAGATCCCCGGGAACGTCTGGCCGTTCCAGAAGTGGCCGCCGGTCCGCTCCAGGGTGATGTTCTCCAGGGTGGTCGGATCGGTGCCGAAGCCGTTCATCGCGTAGCCGAAGTCCAGTGAGCTGACCGTGACTCCGGCGTAGACGAGGGTGTCGGCCACCCTGATGTTGCGGAAGGTGTTGTCGTAACCGCCGTAGACGGCCACCCCCGCCGCGCGCCAGGTGAGCAGCGAGGTGAGGTTCTCGAAGACGTTGTTCTTCTCGTCCGCGCCCCCGGCGTCGATCGCCGAGAACAGGGCGAAACTGTCGTCCCCGGTGGCCCGTGACTCGTTGTTGGTGACGTGGTTGTCCGTACTGCCGTTGGTCATGTTGACGCCGTCGGCGTAGGTGTCGCGGATCCGGGAGTTCCTGATGGTGACGCGGTCGGTGTTGGCGCCCCAGTAGAGGCAGACCGTGTGTTCGTCCCAGATGTTGTCGATGGTGATGTCGGAGACGTTCGAGAAGTCGAAGACCTTGCCGGGGCCGTCGATCCGCGAGGTGTAGTTCCCGAAGTAGGCGAAACCGGCGAACGAGGAGCCGTTGGCCGTCGCCTCCGCCCGGAAGCCGATATCGGTGTTCTCCTGCGACGAGGGTGCGCGGAACCGGGTGAACCAGGGTCCCGCGCCGACCACCCGGACGGCCTTTCCGTACACCTGGAACTTGCTGGACGTCTCGTAGTCACCGGCCGGCAGATAGACACCGGTCAGCTTGCCCGTGGTGTCCATCCGCACCTTGTCCAGCGCGTTCTGCACATCCTGCTGGGAGAAGCCGGCCGGGACGGTGTACGCGGCCGGGTCCGGGTTGGGGGCCGCCACGGCCTGCTCGGTGTTGATGAAGTCGATCGCGTACGTGGAGGTGTTGGCGGCGTCCTTCTGGAGCTTGATCCGGTGGCCGGCCGGGACGGTCATGCCGAGGAGGACGCTCGCCTCGTCGTAGATGTGGCGGGGGGCGCCGGACCCCGGATCGTTCCCGGGACCGGTCTCCGCGCCGTACAGCCAGGCGTACTTCGACGTGAGGTCGACGGCCTTGAGGAAGGTGCCGTCCACATAGAGGTCGAGGGTGGTGTCGATGCCGCCACCTGCCGGGGCGTCCGGGACGGAGAACCGGGTGACCAGGGTGTTGGTACTGGATTTCGTGGTGAACTCGACCGACATTCCGGTGCTGTTGAGCGTCACCGCCTTGCGGCCCGACGCCTCGCCCGCCAGGTCGCCCACGGTGCGGTTCGGTCCGACGACCTCGGCGCCGCCGGCCAGGACACCGTCCTCGGCCTCGTAGCTGTCGTACGGCATGTCGGCGCCGCGCCCGACGAACAGCGACTGTGTGGTGGTGTTGTTGCCCCGCTTGACCGGCAGTTCGTTGGCGTCGTCCGCGATCACGGTCTTCACCTGGTAGGTGCCGTTCACCGCGGTCCAGCTGCCGAGATCCACCGGGGGAGCGGTGTCGCCCGCCGCGATGGTCCCGGAGTGCGAACCGGTGAGGGTCTTGACCGTGGCGCCCTTGGAGTCGGTCACGGTCAGGGTGATGTCATGGGCACCCGGTGCCGAGGCGGCCGTGCCCTGGTTCTTGACCGCCACCGAGAACTTCACGGTGTCCCCGGCGGAGGCGGAGCCCGGCGACCAGCTGACCGGCGACGCCACCAGGTCGGAGCTGGAGACCGGCTTGACCACCAGCGGGGAAGGGCTGGTGAAGGTGTTGTTGCCCTCGTCGGTCTCGACGACCTTGTTCCCCGGGTCGACCTCGGCGCTCAGCGGGTAACTGCCCGCGTCCCGTGCACCGATGGAGCCGGTGACGGTCTTCGACTCACCGGCGGCGAGTGCGGGGACCGGTGCCGTGCCAGCCTTGGTGCCGCCCAGGCTGAAGTTCAGGTCCGTGGCGGCCGACGCCTGGGTGCCGCTGTTGGTGACGGTGGCCGAGAGGCTGATGGAGTCGGACTCGACCGGAGCGGCGGGGGACGAGGTGATCCTGGTGACCTGGAGGTCGGGGTTGGGGGCGGGGACGCCCATGACCTGGAACTCCGCGATCTGGCCCGCGGCGGAACCGGTGTTGGAGGTGATCTTCAGCTGGACCTCGGCGACCCGCGCCGTCACCGGGATGGTGACGGTGTTCTGGCTCGACGGGTCGAAGGTGTAGTCCTTGGCCGCTGCGATGCTCGTGAAGGAGGTGGCGCTCTGCTCACGTCCCAGCACCTGGATGTTCTGGGTCCGGGTGGCCCAGGAGCTGTCCGGATTGAGCTTGAGCACGACCGAGTCCACATCGGCGTTGGCGCCGAGCTTCACGGTCAGCGTGTTCGGGTAGCTGCCGCCGGCGCCTTCCCAGTAGGTGCTGGTCCGGCCGTCGTTGGCGTTCTCGGCGGCGAAGGTGAAGACGGTGGAGGACGCGCTGATCGGCTTGGACCGGGCCAGATCGGAACCGCTGCCGGTGGTGCCGGGGCGGGTGACGGTGTTGCTGTTGCCCGAGACATTGCCCGCCGCGTCATGGGCGCGTACGTAGTAGGAGACCGTGGTCCCGGCCGGCCTGCTGTCGGTGTACGTGGTCACGTCCCCGGCGACGGACTTGGCCGGTTCGCCGTTGGCGTAGATGTCGTACCCGGTGACCTTCACATTGTCGGTGGAGGCGCCCCAGGTCAGCTTGATCTCACCGGCGGACGGCTGGGTGAAGGCCAGATCCGACGGTGCGGTCGGCGGCTCGGTGTCTCCCGTACTGCTCTTGCGGGTCACGGTGTTGCTGTTGCCCGACTGGTTGCCGGCGGCGTCATGGGCCCTCACGTAGTAGGCGACCGTCGTACCGGCCGGCTGGGTGTCGGTGTACGTGGTCACCTCGCCCGCGACCGATGAGCGCAGCTCGCCGTTGGCGTAGATGTCGTACCCGGTCACCCCCACCGCGTCGGTCGAGGCCCGCCAGTCCAGCTTGATCTGCCCGCTTGTGGGCTCGGTGTACGCGAGGCCCTGCGGGGCGGTCGGCGCCGTCACATCGCCGGTCGCGGGACCGTAGATCTCCAGCTCCGACAGCTGGCCCGCGTGCTGGACGGAGTTGGCGGTGACCAGGACCCGTACGTACCGCGTGGTGGTGGCGTCGAAGGAGAGCGTCGCCGCCTGTCCGCCCGCAGCGTCGAAGGTGTAGTCCCTGGACGCGGTCAGATCCGTGAAGTCCTTGTTGTCGGTGCTGCCCTGGATCTTCAGTGTCTGGGTGCGTGACCCCCAGCCGTCCGGCAGCCGCAGGACGACCTGGTTCACCCGCACGGCGGCGCCGAGGTCGGCCTGGACCCACTGCGGAAGGGCGTTGTTCCTGCTCTCCCAGTAGGTGGCCCGGTTGCCGTCGTTCGCCCGGTCCGCCGTGTACGTCTCGGTGGAGCTGCTGGCCGTCAGGGTCCGGCCGAGGGCGAGATTGCCCGTGGAGTCGGAGGCGTCGGCGCCGTGGACCTCCAGCTCGGAGAGCTGTGCCTTGGACCAGCCGGAGTTGGCGGTGATGTCGATGCGTACGTAGCGGGCCCGGGTGGCCGGGAAACCGACCGTCACCGTGTTGCTGTCGGCGGGGCCGAAGGTGTGGGCCGCGGACGCGGCGAGGGTGCTGTAGCCGGTGCCGTCCGTGCTGCCCTGCACCGAGAAGGTCTCGCTGCGGCTCTCCCATCCGGCCGGCAGCTTCAGTACGACCTGGTCGACCCGGGCGGTGGTACCGAGGTCGGCCTCCACCCACTGCGGGAAGGAGCTGCTGGAACTCTCCCAGTAGGTACTGGGATCGCCGTCGGTGATGTGGGCCGCTCCGTACTCCGCCGCCGCACCGGAGGCGCGGGCCGGACGGCCGGCTGCGAGGTCGGGTCCGCCTGCGGCCGTGGCGGACAGGGCCGGCAGTCCGAGCAGCAACAGGGCTGTCGCGAAGGCGGCCGTCAGGGCCCGCCAGCTGCTTCTGTGACGCGTCATCTACTGTCCCCATACTCGTGGAGTTCGAGTTTTTGCGTTCAATTGTTGGAGAATTGCAGAGACTTGTACGCAGGTCTACAGGTCCGACCGAAGTAATCGACGGGTGCATGTCAGAGCAGGGGTGTCGCGGAGATCACAACTCCGCTTCTTTGCATGGCTGTTGGGCGGGGCTGGTGGCCCGCTCTACTGGAGCGTGTGGACGGCCGCGGCGAAGAGGGCGGGCATCCGGGATGCGGTGGGTACGACGAGGCCCGCGGTCAGTGGCCGGCCGCTGAAGGACAGCAGGGCCCCGGTGAGCAGCCGGTGACGCCGGGTCAGGCGCTGCCAGGCGGCCTCGTAGCCGGCGGGCCGCCCGGCGGCCAGACAGCGCACCGCAGCCCCGGCGGTCGCCAGGGCCAGGGCGATCCCCTCCCCGGTGAGGGCGTCGACGTACCCCGCGGCGTCCCCGACGAGGAGCACCCGCCCGGCGACCCGGCGCCGCACCCGCTGGCGCAGCGGCCCCGCGCCGCGCACGGTGCTCGCGTGCGGCCCGCGCAGCGCCGCGTGGAGAGCCGGGAACCCGGCCAGGTGCTCGTCGTAACCGCGGCGGCTGCGGCTGAGCACCGCGACCCCGACCAGATCGTCACCGACGGGCGTCACATACGCCTCGCCCCGCGCCGACCAGTGCACCTCCACGAAGTCGGTCCACGGGGCGCACCGGTAGTGGCGGCGCAGCCCGTACCGGCCGGGGGAGCGGCCGGGCAGATCGAGCCCGAGACGGCGGCGCAGCGGGGAGTGCAGACCGTCGGCGGCCACCAGCCAGCGCGCGGTGAGCCCGGCCGCGGTGACGGCGCCGGCGCTCTGGCGCACCTCCCCGACCTTGCCGTCGACCATCCGTACGCCCAGCTCACGGGCGCGCTCGTGCAGCGCCGTGTGCAGCACGGTGCGGCGGATCCCCAGACCCGTGCCGCCCCGGAACGCCGCGTCGGCGCTGTGCCTGCCGTCGAGATAGCGGATGCCGCGCAGCTCCCGGCCTTCCGCGGCCACCCCCAGCGCACGCAGCGCGGCCACGCCGCCGGGCATGACACCCTCTCCGCAGGCCTTGTCCACCGGAGAGGTCCTGGGCTCCACGACGACGGCCTCCAGACCGGCCAGCGCGGCATGGATCGCGGTGGCGAGCCCGGCGGGGCCACCGCCCGCCACCAGTACGTCGATCACGCCGTGACGTCTCCCGCCGAGGTGTCGCGCGCCGGAGTGTCTCCCGCCGGGGTGGACAGCCCCGTGACGTCTCCCGCCGGGGCGGACGCCGGGCCCGGCCCCGCAGTCCCGCAGCCCGCCAGTGCCGCGTTCTCACAGCGGATACGGACGGTCAGCAGTACGGCATTGAGCACGGTGAACGCCGACGCGGTGAGCCACGCAGTGTGCACCAGCGGCAGCGCCACCCCCTCGGCGACCACCGCCACATAGTTCGGATGCCGCAGCCAGCGGTAGGGGCCACCCTGTACGAGCGGCAGACCGGGAACGACGATCACCCGGGTGTTCCAGCGGGGCCCCAGCGTCCTGATGCACCACCAGCGCAGCGCCTGGGACGCCACCAGCACGCCGGCCATCGGCCACCCGAGCGCGGGCAGGAACGGCCGCCCGCCCAGCCAGGCCTCCGCCACACACGCGGCGAGCAGCCCGGTGTGGAGCGCGACCATCGCCGGATAGTGCCCCTGACCGGCGACGGTCGCCCCGCGCGCCCTGCTCCAGCGCTCGTTGCGCCGGGCGACGACGAGTTCGGCGATGCGCTCGGCGGCGACAGCGGCCACCAGCAGCACGTACCAGATCATGGGTCATCCTCCGCATCACTGCGTAATCGGGATCGGCGGACTACCAGCGCAGCAGGACCAGTTCGCAGCAGAAGCCGGGGCCCATCGCCAGCAGCAGCCCCGGTGTGCCCGGCGGCGGAGGGTCCGTGGCCAGGGTGTCGCGCAGCACGTGCAGCACCGATGACGAGGACAGGTTTCCGACGTCGGCGAGGTGGCGCCAGGTGACGCCGAGCGCGTCGTCGGGCAGCCCCAGCGCATCGGTGACGGCCTCCAGCACCTTGGGCCCGCCCGGGTGGCAGACCCAGGCGGTCACATCCTCGGGCTTGAGCCCGTGACCGGCGAGGAAACCCGTGACGTCCGCGGCGAGGTGACGGCGGACCACATCCGGCACGGACGGGTCGAGCACCACCTGGAAGCCGGAGCCGCTGATGTTCCAGCCCATGACGTGTCCGGTGTCGGGGTAGAGCCTGCTGCGGGTGTCCACGACGGCAGGCCCCGGCCGCTCCCGCTCCCCGGCGGCGTGGTCGGCGCCGCGGACCACCACGGCCGCGGCGCCGTCCCCGAAGAGGGCGGTGGCGATCAGATTGGCCATCGAGCTGTCGTCGCGCTGGAAGGTCAGGGAGCACAGCTCGACGGAGAGCAGCACCGCGACCTGGTCCGGGTGGCCGAGCAGATAGTCGTGGGTGCGGGCCAGCCCGGCCGCGCCGCCCACGCAGCCGAGCCCGAAGAGCGGCAGCCGTCTGACATCGGGGCGCAGCCCGAGCCGCCCGGCCAGCCGGGCGTCGATCGAGGGGGTGGCGATTCCGGTGACCGAAGTGAAGACCAGCAGGTCCACGTCCTCGGGGTGCAGCCCCGCCGCGTGCAGCGCGCCCCGGACCGCCTTGGCGCCTAGCTCCGTCGCACCGGTGATGAACGCGTCGTTGGCGGCGCCGAATCCGTCCAGCTTCTCGTACGCTTCGAGCGGCAGCGTCATATGGCGGGTGCGGACCCGGGAGCTGCGGTGCAGCCGGTCGAGGACCCGCCGGTCGGCGCCTTCGGGCAGACAGACGCGGGCCACCATGTCGGTGATCTCGTGCTGGGCGTGGCGGTGCGGTGCCAGCACACCGTGGACGGCTGCGATCCGGGTCATAGGTTCTCCCGCCTCGGGGATGACGTGCCCTGCATTGCAGCATCCCTGCCCCCGGCCGGGCTTTCGACACCCTGGCCGCCGCCCCGCCGCCCTCCGCCGATTCCCCCGTACGCGTGGAGTGCGCGCGCAACCGTGGCGCGGGGGCGACGGCGCCTACGATCGGCGGGTGGGAACCCCCGAGCAGCCCCTGGCAGACCGACCCGCCGCCCGGCGGGGCGGAGTTGTGGCCGCCCTCGCCGGATCGTGCCACCCGGGCCCGGTCGTGGCGGTCACCGCGCTGCTGGCGGCTCTCGCGGTGACCGCCGGGCAGAGCCCCGGGCGCTCGGTGCTGACCACCGCCGCCGTGCTCACCGGGCAGCTCTCCGTGGGCTGGTGCAACGACGCGGTGGACGCGCGCCGGGACACCGCGGCCGGGCGCGACCGCAAGCCGCTGGCCGACGGCACGGTCGGGGTACGCACCGTATGGGCCGCCGCGTTCACCGCGCTGGCGCTCTGCGTACCGCTCTCGTTCGGCTGCGGCCCGTGGGCGGGCGCCGTGCATCTGACCGGGGTCGCCCTGGCCTGGGGGTACGACCTGGGGCTCAAGGCGACCGTCTGGTCCTGGCTGCCGTACGCGGTGGGCTTCGGGGCACTGCCCGCCTTCGTCGCGCTCGGACTGCCCGGACAGCCGCCGCCCGTCTGGTGGATCGTCACCGCGGGCGCCCTGCTGGGGATCGGCGCCCATCTCGGCGATGTGCTGCCCGATATCCGCAGCGACCTGGAACTCGGAGTGCGCGGCTGGCCGCACCGGCTCGGGCCCGGCCGCGCACGGCTGCTGCTCCCGGTCCCGCTCGCCGCCGCGTCCGCCGTCCTCGTCCTGGGACCCGCCGGGGCGCCGTCCGGCCGGGCGCTGGCGGCGCTCGCCGCCGCGACCGCGGCCGCCGTCGCGGGGACCCTGCTGGGGCGCCGCCGGGAGCGGGCCGCGTTCGCCGCCGCGGTGGCCGTCGCCGCGGTCGATGTGGCGCTGCTGCTGTTCAGCGGCGCCACCATCGTCTGAGCGCACCCGTCGGCACCGCCGTCCGCAGGAGCGCAGGTCTTTCGGACACCGGCTTCCGGGTCAGCGCCGCATCCGCCGTCGCAGCAGCCAGAGCGAGGCGGAGAGCGAGACGAGCAGCGCCCCGACCGCGGCGAACCCGCCCACTGTCGACGCCTTCTTGATCGTGGAGTGGTGGCTCACCGCCGGCGAACCAGCGGGGCCCAGCTGCCCCGCGTCCGGCTGCCCCGCGTCCGGCTGCTCGGGTCCCGTAGCCGTCACGGTGGTGGTCCTCGCGATGGCCGGGCGCAGCGAGCCGGTCGGCCGCACTTTGCCGGACGCCTCGAAGCCCCAGTCGAGGAGAGCGCGCGCGTCCTCGTAGACACTGCTGTCCTGAGGGTTCATCACCGTCACGATCAGCGTGTGGCTGCCCCGGTGCGCCGCAGCGATCAGGGTGTTGCCCGCCTTCGCCGTGTAGCCGTTCTTGACACCGATGAGACCCGGATAGGGGCTCACGTCCCGGGAGCCGACCAGCAGGCGGTTGGTGTTCCGGACCTCGAAGGGCGCACCGGCCCGGCCGGAACTGTCGAGCCCGCCGGGGAACTCGGTACTGCTCATCGAGCAGTAACGGGCGAACGCCGGGTCGCCCAGACCGGTGCGCCCGAAGACCGCGAGATCGAAGGCCGACGAGTACTGGCCGGGGATGTCATCGCCGTCCGGCGACATGACCCGGGTGTCCTCGGCCCCCAACTGGACGGCCCGCCTGCGCATCTCGTCCCTGGTCTTCCGCCACCCGCCGTTGAGCGAGGCCAGCACGTGCACCGCGTCGCCGCCCGGACTCAGGAAGACCCCGCGCCACAGGTCGTCCACCCGGTAGGCGCGCCCCTCGGCCACCCCGATACGGCTGCTTCCCTTGCCGACGCCCGCCAGGTCCGCCCTGGTCACGGTATGCAGCAGCCGCGGGGGCAGATGTGGCAGCACGGTGAGGGCGAAGAGCGTCTTGAGCGTGCTGGCCGGGGGGAGACGGCGGTGGGCGTCCTTGGACGCCAGCACATCGCCGGTGGTCGCGTCGGCGACCACCCAGGACAGCGCCGAGACCTGGTCCGGCAGCGCCGGGGCGCGGGACCCGCTCTCCCTCGTACTGCCGGGCGGCCGCTGGCCGGGGTGCGGGGCCAGCGCGGCACTCGGAGCGATCGAGGTGACGCCCGCCGCCAGCACCACAGCTCCGGCGCAGAGGCTCTGCAAGACTGGTCTGAAGATCATTCAGTTACGGTAAAAACACGGAACGTTGCCCGCATCTCAGGCGAACCCGGAGGAGACCGAACGGCCGACACCCCGGCCGCCGCGTGCCCGGACCCGCTCCGGAGGCGCCCGGCCGGTGCGGCTGGCCTGTCCGGCGCAATCCGACGCCCCGTTGGAGTGGCCGGACTCGCCAGATCGCGGTGGTCCGGCCTACGGTGTTCCGGCAGCGGTGTGCGTCCCGCACCGGACGTGCGGCCGCTGCAGAGACAGGTCCGTGCGCGTGTCCCCTTGCCGCGCACCCCTGTTGGCCGCAGCCCGGTTGCCGCAGGGCTCCCGCACCGGACTGCCGCCGCGGTCCTGTACGAGCATCGTGTGCCCGGAGGTCTCCCCATGCGCTTGACGAGTATCGGGTCTGCCGCCCTGCTGAGCGCCGCCGTGCTGTCCCTGGCCGCCCCGGCCGCGGCGGCGGGCGACGCCGGCGGGGCCCCGCCTTTCGGGCCCACCGTGTCACCGGGCTCGGTCGCTCCCGGCGGTACGGTCACCCTCGGTGCCACGGGCTGCCGGGAACCGGGCGTCACCGTCTCGTCCGGCGTGTTCGGCCCGGTCACCCTCCGCCACGGGCATCCCGCGACCGTCGTCGTGGACCCGGAAGCCGCGACCGGAAAGCGGTACGACGTGACCTTCGCGTGCGGAGGACAGCGGCGGAGCACCCCGCTGGAGCTCTCCGGCACCCCGGACAAGCGGATCAGGGCGGTCCTCAGCGGCTCGCTCACCGATATGGACACCACCGAGCTGGTCGCGGGCGGTGTCCTCATCGCGGCGGCGCTCGGCGTGGTCCTCCAGCTGCGCCGCCGCTCCTCCCACGGCGCACCCTGACCGGGCCTGGCCGCGGCCCCGGCGACGCACCCGCCGCCGGGGCCGCGGGTGTCAGTGGCTCCGGCACTCCGCCCTGATCAGCTGCGCGGCGTAGCGCGCGTCGAGGGCGGGGCTGCTGAAGCTGTCCGGATGCGCGCACATCCGGGCGCGGCCCGCTGCCGTGGTCCCCTTCCAGCTGAGCCGTACGGTCTGCTCGGTGAACGCGCGCCGGTCGTACGGAGGCGGATTGGTGTCACCCTCCGTACGTGATGCCTCCGCCGACGAGGCCCCCGCGCCTGTACGGGAGGCTTCCGGGGACGTGGCTTCCGTCCCCGAGGCCTCGGTACGCGAAGTCTCCGCATGCGAAGTCTCCGACCGGGGAGCCGACGGCTTCGCGGACATTGGCCGGACGTCGTCGCCCGGGGTGATCGCAGCTGCGGTGAGGGTGGCGCACAGGGCTGCCGTGGCGAGCGCGGTACGCATCAGGGCGGAGTGCATGGCGGAACTCCTTCGGCTCGTCGGATGCGGTGTCGGGGCGAGCCGCCCTGGGGCCGGCTGCGGCGGTCCTCACGCGGCCCGTACGGCGACGGCGACGGGAAAATCAGTCCTGCCGACGGCGGTGTCGCTCTGCCGGAACGGGGAGGCGAAGGGCAGAGCCTGCCAAAGCCGTTCCAGGATGGGCGCGGTGCGCGGGCCCCGCAACCGGGTGCCTTTCCGGAGCCGAAATGCCTGGTGGGCGGGGCGCCGGGCAGCCGCTGCCCGGTTCGGTCAAATGACAGGTATGAAGCGTTCAACAATGGTTCAACCTCTTACCAAGACTTGCGGACCGCCCGGAGGGGGCCGGACCGCGGTGGGCCGGTGGAGCGCCACATCCCAACAGCGGTTATGCCGTACCGTACCGCTCCGGACACGCTCAGTGGCCGATATTCGGGACACTGTTCCGCTTGCGTCGGGCGTACGGTTTTCAACAGAAAGTTGATCTAGCGCCAATACCCCCTTCTCCGGGGGTATCTGGCCAATTCGCCATGTCCTCAAGGGAGTAGACATGTCTGCGGCGGAACAAGCGGTGCAGGCAAGGAGCCGGACGCCGCTGCGGCTCGGACAAGTGCAACTGCGGGGCATCGCCCAGGTGACCCTCAGCGCCAATCCGTGGACCGGACTGCTGTTCACCGTCGCGCTGTTCGCCGAAGGCTGGCGTACCGGTGTGTACGGCCTGCTCGGCGCGGGTGTGTCCGCCGCGACCGCGGCCCTGCTCGGCGCCGACCGGGGCAATATTGTCAAGGGGCTTGACGGCTACTGCGGTTGCCTCACCGGTCTCGCCCTCCTCGTCACGTTCGGCTCGTCGGGACGTACCGTCCTGCTCACGGTCCTCGGTGCGGCGGTCTGCCCGGTGCTGAGCGCAGCGGCCGGCCGTATCTTCGGGCGCGTCGGCCTGCCCGTGCTGACCGCCCCGTACTGCCTGGTCGCCGGCGCCCTGGTGACCGCGCTGCCGACGGCCCCCGCCGCGGCCGGCGCCACCGCGCGGGTCGGCGGGTTCACCACGCTGTCCGCGGCGGACGCCGGGCGGGCGTTCTGCGACAACATCGGACAGGTCTTCTTCCTCGACAAGTGGTACGCGGGCCTCATCCTGCTCGTCGGGCTCCTCATCACCTCGCGGGCCGCCGCCGTCGCGGCTGCCGCCGCCTCGGCCCTCGCGCTGCTGACCGCCTGCGCCGCCGGGCTCCCGGCCGACCGGATCGCCCAGGGCCTCTACGGCTACAACGGGGTGCTCTGCGCCATAGCGCTGGCCGCCACCTTTCTGACCCTCACCCGGTGGACCGCCGGTTACGCCGCACTCGCCGTCGTGGCATCGGTCCCCTTCACCGCCGCCTGGGAGGCGTTCACCCGGCCGTCCGGCGGATCCCCCTTCACCTGGCCGTTCGTAGTGACGACCTGGCTCTTCCTCGCGGCGGGTCCAGCGCTGGGCCGGCCCGGCATCTCATTCGAGAAAGCAGAGTGACGCCATGAATCTCTCCCCACGCGAAATCGACAAACTCCACGTCTACGTGGTGGCCGACCTGGCCCGCCGCCGCAGGGCGAGGGGGACCAAGCTCAACTACAGCGAGGCCGCCGCGCTGATCACCGAAGCCGTCCTGGAGGCGGCCCGCGACGGCCACACCGTCGCCGAGTGCATGGAGCTGGGCCGCAAGATCGTCACCCAGGACGACGTGATGCCCGGAGTGCGCGAGATGCTCACCGTCCTCCAGGTCGAGACGGCGTTCGTCGACGGCACGAAGCTGGTCACCTGCCACGACCCGATCAGCGCCTGAACCCCGAAGCCTGAACCACCGAGGAGACAGAGATGTCGGGCGGAGCCCACTACCTCTACGGGGACGACCCCGTGGAGATCAACGCCAACCGGGCCACGGTCAGGCTCACGGTCGCCAACACCGGCGACCGCGCCGTCCAGGTCGGGTCGCACTACCACTTCTTCGAGATCAACCGCGCGCTGCGCTTCGACCGTGAGGCCGCCTTCGGGATGCGCCTGGACATCCCGTCCGGCACCGCCGTGCGTTTCGAGCCCGGCGACAGCCGCGAGGTCGACCTGTGCGCCTTCGGCGGCGGCGGGCGGCTCGTCGGATTCGCCGGACTCGTCAACGGGGGCCTGTCGGCGCCCGACACCAAGCGCAACGCGCTGCGCCGCGCGGCCGAACTGGGATTCACCCGTGCCGGCGACGCCGCCGGCCAGGACAGCGCCGCCGGCCAGGACAGCACAGGGAACACGCCCGGCGCCGAGAGCACCGCGGGCACCGAGGGGACTCAGCACTGATGGCGATCATTCCGCGCAAGCAGTACACCGACCTGTTCGGCCCCACCGTGGGCGACCGGTTCCACCTCGCCGACACCAATCTGGTCGTCGAGGTCGAGTACGACCACAACGCCGGTTCGTACGGGGAAGAAGCCGTCTACGGCGGTGGCAAGGCCATCCGTGACGGCATGGCCCAGGACCCCTCCGCGCTCAACCGCGAGGGCGCCCTCGACCTGGTCATCACCAACGTCGTGGTCATGGACCCGGTGCTCGGCGTCGTCAAGGGTGACATCGGGGTCCGCCACGGCCTGATCGTCGGGGTCGGCAAGGCCGGCAACCCGCAGCTCCAGAACGGTGTGGACCCCAAGCTCATCATCGGCCCCGGCACCGAGGTCGTCTCCGGCGAACACCTCGTCGCCACCGCCGGCGGTGTGGACACCCACATCCACTTCATCTCGCCGCAGCAGGCCGAGGAGGGCCTGTCCAACGGCATCACCACCTTCTTCGGCGGCGGCACCGGGCCGACCGACGGCTCCAACGGCACGACCTGCACCCCCGGCCCGTGGAACATCCACCGGATGCTGGAGGCCGTCGAGGACCTGCCGGTCAATGTGGGCCTGCTCGGCAAGGGCAACGGCAGCCAGCCGGAAGCCCTCCGCGAGCAGATCGAGGCGGGCGCGGCCGGTCTCAAGGTGCACGAGGACTGGGGCGCGACCCCCGCCACCATCGACACCGCCCTCAGCGTCGCCGACGAGCACGACGTACAGATGGCCATCCACACCGACACCCTCAACGAGGGCGGTTTCTTCGAGGACACCCTGTCCGCGATCGACGGCCGGACCATCCACACCTTCCACACCGAGGGAGCGGGCGGCGGCCACGCCCCCGACATCATCCGGGTATCGGGCGAGGCCAACGTCCTGCCCGCGTCCACCAACCCGACGCTTCCGTACACGGTCAACGCGGTCGACGAACTGCTCGACATGGTGATGGTCTGTCACCACCTGTCCCGCGACATCCCCGAGGACGTCTCGTTCGCCGACAGCCGGGTGCGCGCCGAGACGATTGCCGCCGAGACCGTCCTGCACGACCTCGGCGTGATCAGCATCTTCTCCTCCGACTCCCAGGCCATGGGCCGGGTCGGCGAATCGTTCGTCCGGGCCTTCCAGACCGCGCACCACTGCAAGGAACTGCGCGGCCCGCTGGCCGAGGACAGCTCCCGCAACGACAACGCACGTGTGCTGCGCTATCTCGCCAAGCTGACCATCAACCCGGCCATCGCCGTCGGCGCGGCCGACGTGATCGGATCCCTGGAGCCGGGGAAGATCGCCGACATCGTGCTCTGGCCGATGCACTCCTTCGGCGCCAAGCCCAAGCTCGTCATCAAGGGCGGCATGGTCAACTGGGCGCTGATGGGCGACCCCAACGCCTCGCTGCCGACGCCGCAGCCCGTCTACTACCGCCCGATGTTCGGTACGTACGGCCGCGCCAAGCAGCGGACGTCGGTCACCTTCATGTCCCAGTCCTCCATCGCCGCGGGCGTCCCCGGCGAACTGGGCCTCCAGCGGCGGATCGAGCCCGTGCAGCGCTGCCGGACCATCGGGAAGCAGCACATGGTGCGCAACGACGCGCTGCCGCGTATCGAGGTGGACCCGGAGACGTACAAGGTCACCGTCGACGGCGAACCCGCGACGATCGAACCCGCCGAGCGGCTCCCGCTCAACCACCTCTTCTACATCGTCTGACCGGTCCGGCGGCCGCCCCCGGCGGCCTGACCACAGCGGACCACCCCTCGTACGAACGGAGCCCCGGCATGAACGACCCGATGCCCACGGCCGCACTGCTGACCGGGCTCCAGCTCACCGACTCGGCCTTCCCCAGCGGCTACTACACCCTCTCCCACGGTCTGGAGGGCTTCCAGCAGGCCCGCGCGGTGACCCCGCGCAGCCTGCCGGAACTCCTCCACGATCTGCTGCGCCACAGTGCGGGGCCGTCCGACGCCACCGCCCTGGCCCTCGCCCACCGCGCGGTCACCGCGGGCGACTGGGCGGAGCTGACGGCGGTCGAGGAGCGGCTGCACGCCACCAAACTGGGCCGGGAGGCCCGGCAGGCCTGTGTCCGCACCGGGCGGCAGCTGCTCGACCTGGCGGCGGAGGTGTACGGAACCCCGGAGATCGAGCGGTACCGCACCCTCTACCGGGACGGCGCCGTACGCGGCTGCCAGCCGGTCGTCGCCGCCGCTGTCCACGCGGGCAACGCGGTCACCGTACGGCAGGCGGTCACCTGCGAACTGTTCGCCTTCGCGGCCAGTTTCGTGGGGGCCGCCCTGCGGCTGCGGCTCACCGACCACCGCCAGGCGCAGGTCGTACTGCACCGGGCGGCGTCCGTGATCGAGGAGACCGCAGAGGCCGCCCTGGAGCGCGAACTCGCCGACATCGGCGGCTTCGTCCCGGTGGCGGACATCATGGCCGGCCGCCATGAGCGGGCGGAGGCACGGCTGTTCGCCAGTTAGGCGGAGCCATCCGCCGACAGGACACCACACCAGAGAAGGATCACCATGCACGACCCCATGCAGGCCCGGCACCACCACAGCCACGACGACGAACTCCTGCGGCGCCCCAAGGACGGCGTACTGCGGGTGGGGATCGCGGGACCCGTCGGTTCGGGGAAGACGGCTCTGATCGAGGCGCTCGTCCCCGTACTGTTCGCACGCGGCCGCACCCCCGCGGTCATCACCAACGACATCTTCACCAGCGAGGACGCCGCCCATGTCCGCCGCACCCTCGACGGGATCCTCGACGCGGACCGGATCGTCGGTGTCGAGACCGGGGCGTGCCCGCACACCGCGGTCCGTGACGACCCGTCGATGAACCAGGCGGCGGCCGACGAACTCCTGGAGCGCCACCCCGACGTGGACACGCTGCTCTTCGAGAGCGGCGGCGACAACCTGACGCTCACCTTCAGCCCGGCCCTGGTCGACCTCTTCCTGTTCGTCCTGGACACCGCCGAGGGCGACAAGATGCCGCGCAAGCGGGGCCCGGGGATCACCGAGAGCGAACTGCTCGTCATCAACAAGGTCGACATCGCCCAGTACGTACGGTGCGACCTGGAGGTCATGGAGTCGGACGCGCGCAAGGTCCGGGAGGGGCGGCCCGTGGTGCTGACCAACTCCCTGACCGGCGACGGCCTCGACACCATCGCCGACTTCATCCTGGCCCATGAGGCCGCCCAGGCGGCGGCCCCCGCATGACCACGGCGCCCGCGCGGCTGGACCCCGCGCACTACGAACCCCGGCGGACACCGGCCCGGCTGCTCGCCCTCGCCGGTCCGGCGGACACGCTGGCCGCCGGGCGCCCCGGCAAGGTCGGTCTGCTCGAACTGCGCTACGCGCGGGTCGGCGGCCGCACCGAACTCGTCGACCGCTACCAGAAGTCGCCGCTGCAGATCATGCGGCCGCTGTACATCGATCCGCACCGGCCCGATCTGCCGGTGACCTTTCTGATGTCGACCGGCGGCGGCATCCTGCAGGCCGACCGGAACCGGATCGACATCGACTGCGAGCCCGGCACCTCCGTGCACCTGACCACGCAGGCCGCCACCAAGGTGCACCGTATGGAGTTCGACCACGCGACGCAGCTGGTCAACCTGACGGTGGGGGAGGGCAGTTACGTCGAGTACCTGCCCGACCCGCTGATCCCGTACCGCGACGCGCGCTTCTACCAGCACACGGTGGTGACGGCCGATCCGTCGGCGACCGTACTCATCGGCGAGACGATCGCCGCCGGACGGCTGGCCCGGGACGAACGGCACGCCTACCGGATGCTCTTCAGCGACCTGGAGGTCCGGCGCCCGGACGGCACGCTGCTCGCGGCCGACACCGTACGGCTGGAACCGCACGGTCCGGGCGGCGTGACCGGGCCCGCGGTCTTCGCCGGTCATGACCTGATGGCATCGCTGTACGTACTCACCCCGCTGGCCCCCGCGGCCCTGGTCGCGGACACCCTGCACGACGCGCTGGAAGCCGCCGGCCTGGTCTTCGGTGTGAGTGTGCTGCCGGACGACACGGGGGCGTGGGTGCGGGTCATGGGCAGCGATTCCCCTGCCGTCACCCGTGCGCTGCGCGCCGCGTGGGACGCGGTGCGCCGCCTGCTGATCGGGGTACCGGCCCCGGACCTGCGCAAGACCTGAGTGGGCTAGGGGATGAGGCGCCGCTCCTTCGCCGCCGCGGGCCCTCACCGGGTAGGCCCTCACCGAGTAGGCGGCGCCGGGACAGGAACGGAAGGACGGCAGCAGGATGAACACGCACGACACCCACCCCACGGACCCGGACCCGGACGGACGGAGGACCGCGGTGCACGAGCAGGACCGGGCGCTTCTGGCCGCGGCCGGCCGGGGAGACACGGCGGCGGTGCGGGCCGCCCTGGCAGCCGGCGCGGGGCTTGAGGCCCGCGACCTGCACGGCCGTACCGCTCTGCTTCTCGCGTCCATCGGCGACCATGTCGAGGCCGCCCGCGCCCTGATCGCCGAGGGAGCCGACCCGGACGCCCAGGACGACCGTGACGACAGCCCTTGGCTGGCCACTGGTGTCACCGGGAGCGTGGCCATGATGCGGGTGCTGCTCCCGGCCGGCCCTGATCTGACCCAGCGCAACCGCTTCGGCGGGATCGCGCTGATCCCGGCGTCCGAGCGCGGCCACACCGACTACGTACGGGCCCTCCTGCGGGAGACCGCCATCGAGGTCGACCACGTCAACAGCCTCGGCTGGACAGCCCTGTTGGAGGCGGTGATCCTCGGCGACGGGGGACCGGCCCACCAGGAGATCGTCGGACTCCTGATCGCGGCCGGTGCCACGCCCGGCCTGCCGGACGGCGACGGGGTGACGGCCCTGCGCCATGCCGAGCAGCGCGGGTTCACCCGGATCGCCGACCTGCTCAGGGCGGCCGGGGGCTGAGACGGAGACGGCGCCCCCGGCCGGTGGCCGGGGGCGCCGCGCGGCCGCTGCGGGCCACCGCCGGGAGAGCGGTCAGGCACCGGTCCCGAGCAGGGGCGCCCAGAGGGCGATCTCGGGGCGCTCGGCCAGATCCGCGAATCCGGCCTCCACCCCGTGGTCGCGCCGCCAGCCCTCCAGGAGGGTCATGATGCGGATGGAGTCGAGCCCGTAGTCGACCAGGTTCTCGTCGAGGGGGATGTCCGCCGGGTCCTCGCCCAGGGCGTCCGCGACGTCCGCGCGGATCCGTTCCACGGTGAGTGCCATGACCGCTCAGAGCTCCTTGAGAAGTGCTTCGGTGCTGGTGACGACGGCGCACCGGCCGGCCGCCCAGCGCAGGGCCATCTCATGGTCCTGCCGGGAGAAGTCGGCGACCGCGTCGGCGACGACGAACGCCTTGATGTCCTGCATCCAGGCGTCGGCCGCGCTCATCAGCACACCGATGTGCGCGTACACCCCGACGACGATCAGCTGGTCGCGCCCGAGGTCGCGCATCCGCCGGAGCAGATGCGTTTGGACGAAGGCGCTGTACTTCCACTTGGTGATCACCGTATCGCCCACCTGGGGCGCGACCGCGGCCGGGATGGCCTTCGCGTGGTCGTCGTCCGGCAGGCCCGCGCCCCAGAAGTCCTGCTGGAGCCCGCGCTGTTCGGGTGTCTGGCCGCCGGGCTGCGCCGAGTAGGCGACCGGAATGCCTCTGCGGCGCGCCTCGGACGTCAACCGCTCCACATTGTCGAGGAGTTCGGTGACCGGGGACGCGCCTTCGGTGAAGGCGTCGAGGAAGTAGTGCTGCAGATCGTGCACGAGCAGCAGGGCCCGGTCCGGGTCGACGGTCCACTCGACGCGGTTCGCGGGCAGCTCGTCCGGTGTGGGCATGGGGTACGGGGCGATGGCGGGAAGTGCCACGACGGAAGCCTTTCGGTGGTGCTGGGGTACGGAGGTGCCGGGGGCGGCCGCAGGTACGAAGGAGCCGGGGGCGGCCGCAGGTACAGAGCTGCCGGGGGTGGCCGCGGTGCGCAGGTCCTTCTTGCTGACCTTGCCGATCCCCGTCTGCGGGAAGGCGTCGACGAACTCGACCCGGTCGGGGACCTTGTAGGCGGCGAGCCCCCGTTCGCGTACGTACTTCTTCACGGCGGCCGGCTTCAGCGGCTCCGCATCCCGGCGCAGGATGACGTACGCACAGCTGCGCTCGCCGAGGTAGCCGTCGGCCACGGCGACGACGGACACGTCGTGCACGGCCGGGTGGGCGAGGATGACGTTCTCGACCTCCTCCGCCGCTATCTTCTCGCCGCCCCTGTTGATCTGGTCCTTGGCCCGGCCCTCCACGACGAGGTGCCCGGTGGGCGTCCTGCGGACCACGTCGCCCGTGCGGTAGAAGCCGTCCTCGGTGAAGGAGCGCGCGTTGTGTTCCGGGGCGCGCCAGTAGCCGCGGATCGTGTACGGGCCCCGGGTCAGCAGATGACCGGTGGTGCCCGGGGCCACCTCACGGTCCGCGTCGTCCACGATCCGTATCTCGTCATCGGGCGAGATGGGCCGGCCCTGGGTGGTGACCATGGTCTCGCCCGGGTCGTCGAGGCGGGTGTAGCTGACCAGCCCCTCGGCCATCCCGAAGACCTGCTGCAGGGCGCAGCCCAGCGCGGGCCGCACCCGGCGCGCCGCCGCCTCACTGAACTTGGCGCCGCCCACCAGCAGGACCCGCAGGCTGGACAGGTCGTACGGGGTGCCGGGCCCCGCGTCCGTCCAGACCAGGGCGAGGGGCGGCACCAGACCGGTGAGGGTCACGCCCTCCTGCTCGATCAGCGGGAAGGCGGTGGCCGGGTCGGGCTGCGGGCACAGCACGACGCGCCCGCCCGCGTACAGCACACCCAGCGAACCGGGCGAGCTGAGCGGGAAGTTGTGCGCGGCGGGCAGCGCGACCAGATACACCGAGTCCCCGTCGACCCCGCAGATCTCGTTGGAGCCGCGCAGCGAGTAGATGTAGTCGTCGTGCGTGCGCGGGATGAGCTTGGGTACCCCGGTGCTGCCGCCGGAGAGCTGGAGGAAGGCGAGGTCACCGGGGACGGGTCCGTCGTCCCCCGGGTACGCGCCGCCGTCCGCCGGGTCGCGCGGCACATCGCTGAGCGCGGTGTGCTCGCCCGGCTCGCCCACCACGAACACCTCGCGCAGCGTGGGTACTTCGGCGCGTACGGCCGAGGCCAGGGCCCGGTGGTCGAAGCCGCCGTGGGTGTCGGGGACGACGTAGGCGACCGCCTCCGTGAACGAGCAGAAGTAGCTGATCTCAAGATCCCGGTGGGCGGGCAGCGCGAAGACCGGCAGCGCGCCCAGCCGGAAGAGCGCGAAGACCACCTCGAAGAACTCGGCGATGTTCGGCAGTTGGACGACGACGCGGTCGCCCCTGCGGATGCCGCGCCCGGCGAATCCGGCGGCGAGCCGGTCGGCCCGCTCGTCCAGCTCCCGGTAGGTCCAGGCCCGCCGGCCGCCCGCCGGGTCCACGACGGCGATCCGGTCGGGGTGCAGCCCGGCCCGCTCGCGCAGCATTCCGCCGAAGGTCTCGCCGCGCCAGTACCCGGCCGAGCGGTAGCGGTCGGCGAACTCCTCCGGCCAGGTGGGCGCCCCGTCCGCCGCGGCGCTCACTGCCCGGCCCCCGTGGCGTCGGCCCCGGCCCTCGCGGCGTCGGTCCCGGCTCCCGCGGCGTCCCCTGACCCCACGGCGTCGCCCGCCCCTACGGCGTCCAGGAAGGTACGGAACTTGGCGGCCGTCTCGGCCGTCTCGCCCTCCGGCGTCGAGCCGGGCACGACCCCCGCACCCGCGTACAGGCGCAGCAGACGCCCCCGCGCCTCGGCGCACCGTATCGAGACGACCCACTCGCCGTCGCCGTTCGCGTCGGACCACCCGGCCATCCCGGTGTAGTGCCCCCGGTCGAAGGGTTCCAGCTCGCCGATCACCTCACGGGCGTACGGGGTCGGGGTCCCGCACACGGCCGGGGTCGGATGCAGCGCACAGGCCAGCTCCAGCGCGGACACGGCCGGGTCCGAGACCTCACCGGTCACGGTGGTCGACAGATGCCACATGGTGGCGGTGCGCACCAGGGTGGGGCGCGCGGGGACGTCGATGCTCGCGCAGTACGGGGCGAGCGCCGTGCGTACGGCGTCCACGACCACCGCGTGCTCGTGCAGGTCCTTCGCGGATTCGAGCAGCGCGGCCGCGGTGCGCACGTCCTCGGCGAGGTCGGCGCTGCGCGGCGCCGACCCGGCCAGCGGGTTGGCCACGAGACGCGGTCCCCGCCGGGAGACCAGCAGTTCGGGGCTGGCGCCGAGCAGCGTACGGCCGGGGCCCGACGGCATGGCGAAGGTGTAACCGCCGGGGTCGGACCCGGCCAGTCTCCGCAGGATCGCCGCGATGTCGGGCTCACCGGCGGACGTCAGCTCCAGGGTGCGGGCGAGCACCACCTTGCTCAACTCACCGCCCCGCATGCGGAGTACGGCCTCGGCGACCGATTCGCCGTACTCACGGGCGGTCGGGACCTCCCGTACCGTCCAGCCGCCCGCCGGGGAGGCGACGGGAGGCGCGGGCAGCGCGATGAGCGGGTCCTCGCGCAGCGCGGGCGCCCAGCTCACCGTGTGCGGTACGGCGAGCACCGCGGGGGACGCCCGGTCGAAGGGCACCGTACCGACGACGAGCGCCGCACGCTCACCCGCGCTCCGCCGCTCCGCCAGCAGCTCCGACACCCGTACGGCGGGCGGGCGTTCGTCCTGCGGCACTTCCACGGATGCGCCGTGGGCGAGCAGCGTACGGGTGGGGGAGGCGAAGAACCAGTGGTCGCCCGGCTCGTAGGCGGTGAGCAGCCCGGTGGCGGCGCCGACCGCCGCGAGGGGGCGGGGTCCGGTGTCCGGATGGCGGGGGGAGCCGGACACCGGGGGTCCTGCCAGGTCGGGAAGGGAGGTCACGTAGGGCTCCGATCGGAGAGGTGGTGGGGTGGGCTCGGGACGTGGCCGGCGGAGTGCGGGCGGGCGCCGGTCAGGCCCGCAGGGTGGCGCCGCCGTCGACGTACAGGTCGTGCATCGTGATGTGACGGGCGCGGTCGGAGACGAGGAACGCGACGGCGTCGGCGATGTCGGACGGGTCGGCGATCCGGCCGAGCGGGATACCGGTGCGGTAGGTCAGCGGGTCGCCGTCGATGACCCGCTGCGGTGCCCCGGGGTCCGTCCACAGCTGCCGCTGCATATCGGTCAGGGTCGAGCCGGGCGAGACGATGTTGCAGCGCACACCGCTCGGTGCGAGTTCCAGGCCCAGGCACTTGGTGAACATGACCGCGGCCGCCTTGGACGCCGCGTACGCGGCCATGCCGCTGCGGGGTACTCCGGCCGCGTTCGACCCGACGGTGACGATGCTGCCCGAGCCGCGTGCCTCCATCACGCGGGCGGCGGCCCGTGCGAGGTGGAAGACGCCCGTGGTGTTGACGGCGAAGGTCGCCGCCCAGTCGGCGTCGCCGAGTTCGACGACGGGCGCGGGACGCAGGATCCCGGCCACGCTGACCGCGATGGCGAGGGGGCCTTCGGTCCGCTCGGTCCGTGCCACCAGCTCGTCCACCTCGGCCGCGTCGGTGACGTCGGCCCGGTGCGCGGTCACCTGCCCGGGGTACTCCGCCGCGAGCCGGCCGATGCCGTCGGAGTCCTTGTCGGCCGCCACGACCACCGCGCCCTGTCCCACGAGCGCCCGGACGACCGCCTCACCGATGCCCCGGCCCGCGCCCGTCACCACGGCGACACGGCCGGCGAGTTCCGGCGCGCCGGACGGACCGGCCGCCGGGCTGGGGCGGGTGTGCTGGGCGGGGTGCGAAGACATATCGGTGATCTCCGTGTCGATGTGCTCGGACGTATGGGCTCGGGACGCTGATCCGTGCGGGCGGCGGGAGTTCGTGCGACCCGGCCCACTCGAATGGGGCTTAGGTTAGGCTAACCTTAAATTGATTGCACAGCGGGCCTGCTGTTTCTCCGGAAGGAGGCCGGGTCGCTCGCCTTCGGCCGCAGCCGTGCCTGGAGGTGTCGACAGACTCACACTTGCGAGGCTTTTGGTTGATGGAACGAGCATGCGACAGCCGATATACGGAAAGCCCTTCGCAGATGCAGTATGGGGGAGACGGATTTCCCGGCAGGTGCGGAGGCGAAGACGGTGGCTGGTGGCGTGGACGGTTTCACGGTTGCCCGCGGCTCTGACGGCGGCGCCGGTGACGTCGGCTACGGCGGTGTCCGCACCGGCCGCGTGGCACTCAGGCGCCCCGATCCCCGTATCGCCCAGGTCATCGCGGACGCCCTGGGCGGCGCCCGCAGAGTCGTCAACGTGGGGGCGGGGGCGGGTTCGTACGAGTCCGCCGCACCGGCCGTGACCGCGGTCGAGCCGTCGGAGTCGATGCGGGCCCGGCGCTCGACCGGCCTGCCCCGCGCCGTGGACGCGGTCGCCGAGAACCTGCCCTTCGCGGACGGGGAGTTCGACGGGGCGATGACCCTCTTCAGCGTGCACCAGTGGTCCGACGTCGGCGGGGGGCTGCGGGAGATGCGCCGGGTGACCCGCGGCCCGGTCACGGTACTGACCTGTGACCCGGACCGCGTACGGGACTTCTGGCTGTACGAGTACGCCCCCGAGGTCCTCGACACCGAGGCCCGCCGCTACCCCGCGATCGGGATGATGGCCCGCGCCCTCGGCGGCACGGTCAGCGTACGGGCCGTACCGATCCCGCTGGACTGCACGGACGGCTTCAACGAGGCCTACTACGGGCGCCCCGAGATGCTGCTCGACCCCGCCGCCCGGCAGGCGTGCTCGGCGTGGAGCTTCGTGGACGACGGGGTACGCGAGCGGTTCACCGGCCGGCTCCGCGCGGATCTGGACTCCGGGGTGTGGGACGCACGCTTCGGCCACCTGCGCGGCAGGCCGCAGTACGAAGGGTCGCTCGTCCTCGTACGGGCGACACCCCACGGGGCCCGGGGAACGGAGGGACTGCACCATGGCGCTGCCTGACCGGATGGACGAGCAACTGCGTGCCCTCGGCCTGGAGGAGGCGCAGCGCAAGGCCGTGGCCCTCTTCGCGGAGGTCGAGGCGCGCGGCCTGGTGGCACCGGGCGCCGGTGAGCGGGAGGTCAGTGACCGTATCCGTGACCTCGCGAACGAGATGTTCGGGACGACGAAGCACTGGCACAAGCGGATCGTCCGCTCCGGGCCGCACACGCTGTACCCGTACCGGGAGAACCCGCCGGACCGGGTGATCCGCGAGGACGACATCGCGTTCGCCGACTTCGGGCCGGTCTTCGAGGAGTACGAGGCGGACTTCGGGCGCACCTTCGTCCTCGGTGGCGACCCGCACAAGCGGCGGCTGCGCGACGATCTGGCAGAGGTGTTCGCGGCGGGCCGGGAGGCGTTCCGGGCGGACCCCGGCATCACCGGGCAGCAGCTCCACGCGGAGGTCGGCCGGCTGGCCGCAGGCGCGGGCTGGACGCTGGGCGGCTGGCACGCGGGCCATCTCGTCGGTGAGTTCCCGCACGAGACGATCGACGGCGCGAGGACCGAGTCGTACATCACGCCGGAGAACGACACCCCGCTCCGCCGTACCGACCGGGCCGGGTGGCACTGTCACTGGATCCTGGAGGTCCATCTGGTCGACGAGGAGAACGGCTTCGGCGGTTTCTACGAGCAGCTTCTCGACCTCGCCTGATCCGGCTCCCGGCGGGCGGGAGCCGGCCCCGGCGATCACCGCGCCACCTGGCCGTCCGGGCAACGGAGTTGATGTGCGAAGCTGTCGGCGACCGTCCACCGGCGGGGAGCCGGGGCGGTGGCCGAGAGGGGCAGCAGCGTGAGACAGGACGGCTTCCGTGCCGAGGCGATCGACACCAGCAGGCCGCATCCCGCGCGGATCTACGACTACCTGCTTGGCGGCAAGGACCACTACCCGGTCGACCAGCAGGCCGCCGAGGAACTCGCCGCCGCGGCGCCCGAGGTACGGATCGGCGTACGGGCCAACCGGGCCTTCCTGCGGCGCGCCGTGCGGCACGTGGTCTCCAGCGGTGTCCGGCAGATTCTCGACGTCGGCACCGGACTGCCCACCTCTCCGAACGTGCACGAGACCGCCGGGGAAGTGGCGCCCGGCGTACGCATCGCCTACGTCGACAACGACCCCATCGTGAACGCCCACGCCAACGCGCTGCTCAGCGGCTCCGGTGCGACCAGCGTCGTCCTCGCCGACCTGCGCGACCCCGGAGCCCTCCTGGACCACCCGGACATCCGCCGGGTCATCGACTTCGGCGAGCCGGTCGCCGTGCTCCTCATCGCCGTCCTGCACTTCCTCACGGACGCCGAGAAGCCCGAGCAGGTCGTGGCGACGCTGCGCGACGCGCTGGCCCCCGGCAGCTTCCTGGTCCTGTCGCACGCCACGAGCGACTTCGCCGACCGGAGTGCGGCGCAGGCCGTCTACCACAAGGCCACCGCCACCCTGAACCTGCGCTCGCACGCCGAGGTGGAACGGTTCTTCGACGGTTTCGAACTTGTCGAACCCGGCCTGGCCCAGGTGCCGTTCTGGCGCCCCGACACTCCGCCGCCCGCACGCTCCGGCGAGATCGGCTTCTACGGAGGGGTGGCACGCAAGACCGGGTGATCGGCGCCCCGGCAGCTGCGTGGCTGCCGGGGGCCGCTGCGGGCGGACCCGCGTACCGCCTCCCGGTTTCCGGCTCATGGCTACCGCTCGCCGGTCAGCACCGCGGGAGACGTCGCGTCAGGGATGAGCAGGCGGGGAGCGCCGCTGCCGTCGGCCGGGACCGACCACACGTCCCAGCCGCCGCCCGAGCCGCGTGCCCGCCCGTACATCACCGTGTGCCCGTCGAGCCAGGCCGCCTGGTCGTCGATGCTGTGGACCTCGGCGAGGGGCGTCTCCCGCATCGTCGCCAGATCCAGGACGTACAGCCGCCAGGGGCGGTTGGCGCTGGCGTTGACGCGTTTCTTGAACACGATGCGGGTGCCGTCCGGGGAGAGCGAGGGGCATTCGGCGTTGGTGCGCAGGGTGCGTGCCGTCCACTTCCGGTAGTCGCCCCTGACCAGGTAGGTGCGGCCCCCGGTGCGTACCGTCGCGTAGAAGGTGTTGTCGTCGGCGGCGAAGGTGACGCCCCAGTAGTTCACGTCCGCCGCGTGGTACGGCCTGCCCCCGAGCGTGAGCGGGATCCGCTCGATGTTGCTGCGGAGCCTGCCCGTCCTGGTGTCCAGGACCGAGGTACGGGTCGAGAAGTCGTCCCTGAGGTAGGAGTCGCCCTGGACGAAGGTCGTCCAGGAGAGCATCGCGCCACTGGCGGATACCCGGGCACGGTTGGGGAAGCCCGCGGCCTTGATCCGGCGGGTCGGGTGCATGGCGCGGTCGAGCACGCCGACGTAGGTGGCGGGCACCGGCCCCTTGCGCTGCAGACAGATACCGGTGCCGCGGGCGGCGTAGAGACGGTCGCACCGCACCGCTCCGACGGTCCGCGCGGCGCCGGGGGCGGCGGCCGACACGGTCGCGGCACGGCCGAACCCGGCCCCGGGCGCGGTGTCGCGGAACAGGATCCGGCCCGGCCGGTCCAGCCGGATACGGCCGGCGGGGCCGGCGGCGGCCCCGTCCCGCGCGTGCATGACGTAGCCGGTGGCGGCGGTGGCCAGGACCAGGGCGGTCACCACCAGGATCAGCGTTCTGGCCCCGGTGCCCATCCGTGAGCAGCTTCGGGGGTTGTCCCAGGTGCTCATACGGCGCTGCCCTCCGCACGGAGGGGGAGGATCCAGAGCGCGGCGAGGATCGCCGTGAACAGCGCGGCGAGCGCCACCGCGAGTGCGGTGTGCAGCCCCCACAGGGTCCAGGCGGCGCCGAACAGCACCGATGAGGCCAGCATCGCGACGGACTGGCCCGTCTGGATCAGGGCCATGCCGCTGGCCCGCAGTTCCACCGGGAGCAGCGGCCCCACGGCGGCCATCAGGACCCCGTCGGTCGCCGCGTAGAACAGGCCGTGCAGAACGAGCGTCACGATCAGCAGAGCGGCTCCGCCGAGCGGACCGAAGAGAAGCAGATACGCCCCGAGCAGCGCCCCGTACCCGCCGACGAACACCCGCAGCCGCCCGAGCCGGTCGGCGAGCTGCCCGAACGGGACCGCCAGCAGCAGATAGGTGGCGGTGGTGCCCAGTGGCAGCAGCGGGAAGTACGCGACGGCGATGTCCAGCCGCTCCTGGAGCAGCAGATAGACGAACGAATCGCTGAGCGCCACCGTGCCGAGCAGGGCCGCGCCGACGCAGACCCGGCGGAAGCGTGGCAGCAGAAGGAGGCGCAGGGCGGCGCGCAGGGTCGCGCCCCGCGGGCCGGCCTGCGCCTCCCGCCGGTCACGGACCGTCAGGGCCAGCACCGCGACCGCGAAAGCCGCGATGCAGAAACTCGCCACGAACACGGTGTCGTACCGGTCAGGGTCCGCCAGGAGCAGCGCGAAGGCGACCAGGGGACCGAGAAACGCGCCGGTGGTGTCCAGTGCGCGGTGGATACCGAACGAACGCCCCAGCGTCCCGGGTGTGCTGCTCAGGGAGATCAGCGCGTCCCTCGGCCCGGTGCGCAGCCCCTTGCCCGTACGGTCGGCTGCGATCACCACACCCAGGGCGGGCACCGACGCACCTGCGGCGAACAGGCCCAGTTTGCAGAGGGCGGAGAGGGCGTAGCCGCTGCCCGCCACGAGTTTGCGGCGCTGCCAGCGATCCGCCGCGTGGCCCCCGGCGAGACGTACGACGGCGGTGATCCCGAAGTACATGCCGTTGAGGGCGCCGAACTGGAGCGGGCTCAGACCGAGGGTGTAGATGACATACATCGGCAGGACCGCGGTGATCATCTCCGACGAGATGTCGGTGATCAGACTGACCGACCCCAGGGCCACCACATTGGGCGCCACGGCAGCCCGCGCCCGTAAGGACCTTGACGGTGCGTCGGCCGGTGGACCCCCCGCCGACGGCGCGCCGGACGGCGGCGCGTCCCGGTCGGTGCCGGGCGCCGGGGTGGACCGGCTCGATGAGACGTACATGGCTGCCCTCCCTGCTGGCCTCTGCTGAACTGCGCTGTTGCGTCTGTTGCGTCTGCTGGGTTGCCGGCCCGCCGGGCCGGTCCGCTGTGGGGCCGGCCCGGCGGGCGGCGGCATCACCGCGTGATCGTGTACGGGTCCCCGTACGTCTTCCAGGACAGCGGCGGGGTCAGACCGAGGTTTCCGGCGGCGAGGAACACCCGCTGCTCCGTGTCGACCCGGCTGGTGTCGTCATAACCGGTCCCGGTGCGCATCGCGGCCTTGCGGGCATCGAGGAAGGCGTGGAGATAGGTCCTCTCGTCGCCGCCCTGTGCGGGGGGCCTGGCATGTTTCATGGCCATGGCGCGGATCCCGCCGAAGCCGGCCGGGTCCGTTCCGGGGCCGTGCATGACCATCGCGTCGTAGTACATGAACTGCCCCAGGGCGTGCAGCCCGTCCTGCTTCGCCCGGTCCACGGACGGGGTGAAGTACACCCGGTCCCGCTCGTCGTTCTGGGCGCGCTGGAACACCGGGTCCGCCGCGGCCGTGTGCCAGGCTGAGACGAATCCGGCGCCCAGCCCCGCGTGCGAGTCGCCGCCGTCCGCCGTGCGCAGCGCGGGCAGATACGCGGCCAGCGGGTTGTGCGGCTCGCGCTCCGTGTACAGCTGGACCAGGTCGCGCATGGCACCGGTACCGGAGGAGAACCCCACGATCCCGCCCGTGTAGCCGCGTCCGTCCCCGATGTCCCCGACATAGGTGTACTGCGCTTTCCAGTCGAGTGAGGAGTTCTCCGCGCTGGAGACCAGCTCCATCGCGGCCTCCTTCTTGTGCGGGTCCGTCAGATCGGCTGCGGTGCTGGTGTTCTCGCCCTTCCGCGTTCCGGCCGCCCGGCCTGTCGGGACCGCTGCGGGGTCCGCGCCGTACACCTCGAATCCGTACAGCGAGTACCCGTACGAGGTCCCGCGCTTCGTCCCGTACATCCGCACATACCGGCCGTGGCCGCTCAGCGTGAGGTCATCGGTTCCGCCGTCGCCGCTGGTGGTGGAGGAGACCGTCTTCCAGGCGGTGCCGTCGTCGGAGGTCTGGATGGTGTACGCCTTGCCGTACGCGTCCTCCCACTCCAGCCGGACGCGGCCGATATCGGTGGAGGCGCCGAGATCCACCGATATCCACTGCGGGTCGGAGCCTTCCTTGCTGGCCCACCGGGTGGTGGCGCTGCCGTCCACGGCCTTGTCGCCGCTCAGTGAACTGCTCTCCACCGACGAGGTCTTGACCGGCCGTTTCAGTGCGAGGTCGGTGCCGCCCTGCGGGGGTGTGACGCCGGTGTCCCAGATGTCGGTGACGGGCTTCGCCGACGCGGCCTTCTCCAGAGGAGGCAGCCCGTACATGTCCTCCAGTGTGCGGAGCAGCGAGTAGTGGTCGTAGCGGGCCTTCGACTTGGTGCCCGGCTTCACATGGTCGCCGACGATCATGGTGGCGATCTGGTTGTCCGAGTCGTCGCCGTCGTCCTCGTCCCAGGTCAGCATCAGGGCGCTGTTGTGGGTTCTGGCCCACTGGACATAGCCGTCGAGGTTCTTCTTGAGCCAGCTGTCGCCCTGTTTGACGCTGCCGTCGTGCATGTCGTTGTCCAGGTTGGGCGTCACGAAGGACACCGTGGGCAACTTGCCGTAGTCCGAGGGGAACCGGTCGAATCCGAGGTTGGACGAGGCCGGGGTGTTGGCGAAGTCCACCCATCCGTTGTGCTTGCGGGCGTATCCGCTGTCGCCGTCGTCGCCGCAGTCCTTCGAACCGGCCGCCGGCAGGTCCTCGGAGTACCCGGTGAAGGTGTGCCCGCCGCCGATCAGCTGGTGGCCCAGATTGTCGGCACTGAAGTCGTGAGGGCAGTCGTCGTCGGCCACCCCGTGTGTGGAACCGGAGTAGAGCGCCACGTAGTTGCCCTGGCTGGGGTGCGTCGTGCCGTGGAAGTCGGAGAACGAAGCACCCTGCTTGGCAAGGGAGTTGATGTACGGGGCGTCCTTGCTCCCCACGATGTCGTCGTAGAACTTGTTCTCCTCCATGAGGACCACGACATGGTCGTACCGCGGGATCCCGGACGCGGTGGTCGTCAGCGCTTCCGGCGGGGGAGGGGCGGTCTGCGCCGATGCGGCGGATCCGGCCATTCCGAGCAGCCCGAGCGCCACAGCCGATCCGGCCGCGACGAGGGCCCGCCGGGCGCGCCGGGCCCCGGCCGGCAGCCATACGGACGGAGGCCGTCCGGCCCGGGTCCGCCCGATGGGAGTCCGTCCGGTGCGGCCGTGTGACGGAACGGACGGTACGGAAGGATCGTGGGTGCGGCGTGCGCGCAGGGGAGGGTAGGGAGGCGTCATACGGATCTCCTTGACGGACGGACGGACGGATGGACGGTCGCCGTCGGTTCGGCAGACGGTGGGGGTGCCTTGGGGGAGTGCCTGAGAACGTGCCTGAGGAGGTGGCTGAGAACGTGCCCTGGGGAGTGGCTGAGGGGGCGCCTGAGGAGGTGGCCGGGGAATGTCCTGAACGCCGGCGGAGATCCGGACGCGTCCGGGCATGCCGCAGGTGTCAGCGGTGCCGTGGTACTGCGGCGAGCGGGCGCCGCGGTGAGCGCGAGCGGCATCGGGCCGCGGGCAGCCGGGACAGAATCAACTGAGCGCGTCGGGTTCTGAACTTCCGCGCCAGGCTGCTGACGGAGATTCCTACTCGTCGGCGATACGGCCTGTCAACCGTTCCGCCGGGGTGGCCGAGCCGGTTCCGCACCCTTGACTGAGCATCGACAGAGCGGTCAGAATTCAAACCGTCAGGAAAGTTAACTAACAGTTGCCGAAGCGGGGTTCGCGATGACCGTGCGAATGCTCCCCCATCCTGCTCGCGCGGCTGACCGGGCGGGGCCCGTCCCTGGTCGGCAACCGCCATCCGGCGGACGTGGCGCACCCGTGCGGAGGGCGTTGCCCTCCGACAGCGGCCGACACCCGGCCTGCCGTGAATCGTGTGCTTAACGTGCCGGCATGAGTCGCACCAGCCTTCTCTCCGTGTCCGCCTGTGCCATGTGCCCGGCCGCCGCCCCCACCGAGCGCGACCGGGCCATGGCCGCGGGCGCCACCCTCGCCGGACCCGGCTACCACGTCGCCCTGCACACACCCAGCGTGCTCACCGCGCCCGTGGACTACCACCCGACCGCCCTGCTCATCGGGGCGGGGGCCGGCCGGCACGGCCTCATCCCCGGTGCGCGGCGCTCGCCCGGCACGCCGGAGGCCCACCACGCCGCCGTCGTCAACGACGCGCACACCTGGCGGGCGCCCGAGTATCTCCGCATCTCCGGCGAGCGGTGCACGTACCGGCCATGGGGCTCGGCCCCGTCGGCCGGCCTCGACCCGGCCGGCGCGCCGTTCCGCGCCGCCGTGCCACTGCCCGGGGCGGATCCGGACCAACTCCGGTCCGCCGCCCACGCGCCCCATCCCCGTCCCGGGCCCGTCACGGAGGGCCGGGCGGGCCGGGCCGTCCTCTGTTACGCGGCAGGCGGTGCGCTGCTGCTGGTGATCGCCGGGGTGCTGGTCCGTAGGCGGGCGCACCACTGATCCGGCCCGCCGGGGGCGTGCGCCCTGCCGGGCGGGGTAGGCGGCTCCTCAGCGACCGCATCCCCCGAGAACCGGGGCGGTCAGGAGACCGAAAGCAGGAGGATCATGGGAGTTCCCAAGACGGCCGTGCTGGTGCTCGACTGTTCCGAGCAGGCCGAACTGGCCGATTTCTACGCTCAGTTGCTCGACGCCGAGACACGCGTGGGCGCTGACCCCGATGTCATGGAGGTCATCGGGAACGACGGCGTTCACCTGGCGGTCCGCAGGGACCACGGCTACGCCCCGCCGAGCTGGCCGCGGCCCGACGACGCCTCACAGGCCCACCTGAGGATCCTGGTGTCCCACGGCGACATGGACGAGGCCGAGCGCGAGGCGATCGGTCTCGGAGCGCGGCCCCTCGACACCAAGGACAACGGGGGCCGCCACGACGTCCGGCTGTACTCCGACCCCGCCGGGCACTCGTTCGCGCTGGTCGTCTCCGCCCAGCCCGTCCGCTGAACGCCCCTGGCACCCTCAGCCCTGGGCCTGACCTTCCCCGACTCGGTGCGCGGCAGGTCGTCCACGAACTCCAGGAACCGTACGAGCCTCTCTGCCGGAAGACGTTCCCGCAGATGTGCGAAGAGCGCATCGGCGGTGGCCCGGCTGGCGTTCCAGCCGGCCGAGAGCACCACGTACGCCTTGGGTACCAGCGCCTCGCCCTCGGCCACCGGCACCACGGAGAGTTCGCCGACGGCGGGGTGCAGTACGAGCACATGTTCCAGTTCGAGGGGCGCGATCCGCACCCCGTCCGGACCCTCGAACATGTCCTTGCGCCGCCCGAGGTAGACCAGGGACCCGTCATCGTCCCACCGGGCGATGTCGCCGGTCCGGTAGAGGCCGCCCGGAGTGTGGCTCGTGGCGTTGTCCTCCGGGTCCAGATAGCCGCTCATCATGCCGACGGGCGCGTTGGCCAGATCCAGGCAGAGTTCCCCTTCCTCAGCCGGCTGGTCGGTGCCCGGCCCGACCACCACCAGCTCGTAGCCCGGCAGCGGATGCCCCATGGACACCGGGTCCGCCGTGGACGAGGCGGTGACCCCGGCCAGGGCGGTGACCTCGGACTGCCCGAACCCGTTACGGACGGTCACCCCGGCCAGGGCGCGGACCTGTCCGACCACATCGCCCATGAGTGGTTCACCGACGCTGACCGCGTGCCTCAGTCCGGGCAGGCCGTCGGGGAGACCAGGCAGGCGCCGGTACCGGAAAGACCTCCACCCTGGCCCTGCTGGCTGCTGCCACTCCTCGCCGCGGGCGTTACCTCGCCTTCAGCAAGGACATCGCCACCGCCGCAACCTCCCGCTTCCCGCGTACCGTCACGTGCAAGACCACCCACGCGCTGGCTTTCGCCGCCACCGGCCACCGCTACCTGCCCCGCCTCAACGGCCCCCGCCAGAACGGCTGGAGAGCCGGCCGGGCCCTGGGCATCACCCAGCCCCTGCGCATCGGGGACCACGACATCACCCCCGCAGCCCTGTCCTAAGCCGCCCTGCACACCGTGACCCGCTTCTGCCATTCCGCAGACCCCGTCATCACCCGCCGCCACATCCCCCACCTGCGCGGCCTCGAAGGACAGGGCTATATCCAACTGGCTGACGCTGTGATGCCTTTCGCACTCAAGGCGTGGGCTGATCTCCAGCACCCTGAACATGGCGCCGTGAGCGCCCTCACCCACCAGGACGACTTCAACTGGGGCGACTTCGCCGTCGCCACCGGCAAGGGCGCCCTCATCGGAGCCGGCGCAGCCTTCCTCGCCCCTGCAGGAGCAGGCGTCGCCGCAGGTCTCGGCCTCGAAGGCGGCGCAGGCCTCGCAACCACCATTGGCGTCGACGCCGCAGTCGGTGCCGGATATAGCTGGGCGGTCAACACGGCCCAATGCCAATCCACTACGCCAGCAGATCTACTACTCGGCGCCGCTAGCGGAGGGCTGGGTTCGCTTGCGGGTCAGGCATGGAGCGGGCTGAAGGGTGGAGTCGCACGCGGAGCTGAACCGACGGTAGGTAAGGGGGTCGGTGCGCCGTATGCCAGGAGCGTTACGCGGATGGGAAGGTCTGACCAATCCACCGTCATCACTGGCCACGGCTACTATGTTCTGGGATCCGGTGATCTCATAGTGCCGCCAGGCACCTGGTTGAAATTCTATGTTGAAGATGGAAAAAGGTTGAAGGATTCCATCGGATACCAGATTGAGACTGGAGGCAAGGTAGGCCCGTATGAGACATTTGGCTCCGGAAAGAGTGTTCCCGACTATACGGTTGGGCCGCCGAAAAACCTTTCCATCAGCTCCCGATCCATCAGTGTCAGAAAGCCGACGCGCCTGAGTGAGATTATTGAAGAAAACATGGGAGCTTGCCATGTCGCGATTTGTAGAGAGCATGTGGATCCAAGGTGACATATTTTGAAGATCTGACTCCATACTCCTATGAGGATAGCGGTGGAGGGGAGGTCTTGAACGTGGGATGGCTGTCCAACACGCAGTCCTACCCTGAAGGCGGCGTACCGGGGCAGTTTTTGATCGCTCTAAAAGAGCATGCGAAGTCGCCGGTTAATGTGCATCGAGGGGTCCATTTCTGCGAGCTGTGCCCCTCCTTCGAAGAGGCGCAAAGAGTCGCATTTAGTGATGACCCTTTCATTGGGAGCGGGGAAATGCGCGTTATGGGAGAGGGGCATATTGTGTATGCTGCGCCGCTCATGATTGTCCACTATGTGGAATCCCATGACTATCTTCCGCCTGCCGATTTTATTCGATCGGTAATGCAAGGCGGCTGATGATGCGCAGGCGGGCAGAGGATTTTGGAAGCTTAGCCTCGATCTTTCGTGATGGTCCGTCGGTTTCTTCGGCGGGCCGTTTCGGTTGTGTGGCTGGTGGCAGGCGGGCTGATGGCCCGGCTGTCGTGTCGGGTGGGCGCCGGGTTCCACT